>JAETPK010000001.1 GCA_021771265.1 Oscillospiraceae bacterium | reverse complement strand
AAGGGCGGAGACGTGATAATGCTTGACCAGCTGGGAGATGGCGTGGACGCAGGGGCGGAGATAGGAAAGCGGCAGCATCTGGGCCTCGTCAAACACCACCACGCTGCTGGCAATGTTGTGGAGCTTCCGGCACTGGGAGGAACGGCAGGCATACAGCGATTCAAAAAACTGTACCGCCGTGGTCACGATCACCGGCATGTCCCAGTTCTCTGTGGCCTGCGTGAGACGAAGGGTCTCCGGCCTGGCCTCATCCTCTGCGTCGTACAAAACGTTGGAGTGATGCTCCAGCACCGCTTCTTCGCCCAGAATATCGCGGAAGGCCTTGGCGGTCTGCTCAATGATGGAGGTATAGGGGATCACATAGATGACCCGCCGCAGGCCGTGGGCTTTGGCATGGGCCAAGGCAAAAGCCAGGGATGCCACCGTCTTTCCGCCGCCGGTGGGGACGGTGAGGGTGAAAAGCCCAGGCTCGCTCTGCTCCCCTTCTGTGATGCATTGCTCCAGAATGGCGCACCGCTGCCGGTTCAGCTCCGCTTTTGGCGGAAACCATCCGGATATGTACTGCCGCAGCCGCTCCCACAGCGCGTCCATGGAGGGTCCGCCCCGTGGCCGGAAGCGTTCCGTCATAAATGTCTCGGTATCCAGAAAATCCGCATCCACCAGGCAGGAGTACAGCATTCGGGTGTAGAACATCAATTCCGCGCCGTCTGTCATAGCCGGCCGGGGCGGCGCGGGCAGGGACAGCTCCCTGTGCCAGGCGTCGCAGGGCTCGAGCTTTCCCCGGGACGCCTGGGCCATGCGGCCATAGAAGGTGGGGGCATCTTCGCTGTCCCCTTTTCCGCCGCCATCAGGCAGGCCGCCGTGGTGGCCCGCCACGGCAAAGGCAGCCAAAGGCTGCCCAATCTTTTGGCAGGCAAAGGCGCCGGCGGTGGAGTGGTCCACCCTCGGCCCGCCCCGGAGCCGCCGCTGAAAAGCGGCGGAGTATTTTCCGATGTCATGAGCCAGTCCAGCCAGACTTGCCTGCTTTTCTCCGCCAAAGGATGCTCCAAATTCCGCCGCCAATTCCGCCGTTCCGGTGAGATGTTCCAGCACCGTCTGCTCCCGTCCGTCCTGCGCAATGTGAGCGAGATATGCTTCCATCTGATTGCCTCCCATTTTGGCTTTGAAGCCCTTGAATCTAAAATATCCTGTTTTATGTCCCAAAAACAGGACAGTTTTCCATTTTCAGCGCAGTGACCGGCGCCACAAATACGCCATCCGGGCATTGATGGGCAGCGTTGGCCATGGCACAGCTTTTCCAAGGAAGCCTTCCCGCCGGAATGGCCGGAACCATACAGCGCCATGGGACGCATCCGCGGCTTCACGATCCGCCCGCACCGCTGCGCAGGCCCTCTTTGCGGTTGGGCGCAGCGGAGCCGGCCCGGATAAACCGTTCTTTTCCGCAGTCTGATCTGCCTGATACCGCACGGCATCTCAAATGGAGGGCACTACCTGCCATTCGTCGATCAGGCGCGGGATCTTGCCATCCAACACCAGTGGAGACGGCAGCTGAGCCGCTGGTTTTGGAATTTGCTGTCCGGATTGCCGATGTAGATCCTGCTTTTGCTGTGATAAGAGGGAGTCCAGGCCCTGCCGCGCCACCGGGGGCCCTCAATGCAGACCGTGCCGACCGCCGCCAGGTATTCCTTTACTTTCGCACCAATGATGCAGGGTTTATCGCTCCGCTTATCCATGGCACTCACTTCGACGTTCAGGTGTGTTTATTATATATTATTCCGTCTGATTTTACAATTTCACTCCGTCTGATTTTTGTTCAGTGGATTCTCAGGATGGTTCAAAAGCTGAAAGTTCAAAATGCTGAATACTTGACGTGCAAAAGCCGTAATGACCTGCCCAGTGTTCGCACTTCCCCTTGCGGTGAACGCAAGCTTGCAGCAGAGCCACGGCGGAACACAGCGTCTCCCTGACGGTATTCGATGCTGCCTCTGGTGATTTGGTACAGGGGGCTAGCACAAGCTGTTACTATTAGGCTGCTGGGTCAAAAACTGGGTCAGCACCACAGCACCGCCGTTACCAGTCACATTTTCAATAACAACACTCTTACCAAGCTCTGCTTCCAAATATTCTGCCAAAATACGAGCTTTGGAATCCATGTTAGATCCAGTCTTACCGTTAACATAAATTGTCACTGCGCCAGTGGGCCAATCAACGTCTTCTACTACGGGTTCAGATTGCTCTGCTTGTCCTTTTGATTCAGAAGTATTACTGGGCGTTTCACTTTGCTTGCCCCCACAAGCTGCGAGGGTCAGAGCCATCATCAGGGCCAGGATCAAACTAATTAACTTTTTCATAACTCCTCCATTGATGTTCCTAAATTTTCTTCTGACTTCTGCGTTTTTTATATTGCGTTATCGTTTACGCAACTCTTGATTTAAAAATAGCACCGTCACCTCCACAAGTCAATCTTTCTTTTTTTCAATTTTGCATTTTTTACTTTTTATCAATATTATAGGCATGTAATTTGTTAATAATATACACAAATAAGCAGAATTCTTTACAGGTGTACTTCGCACTCATGCGCATATAACGCTCACGCCTTATTTCCTTTCCGTCTTTGCGTGTTCGTTTACGCATATTATTTTGTTAACTATAATTTTTCGATCCGTTTTCATTGCTTTTTTTTAGACAATTCGTTATACTCAAACTATCAAGAAAACTACATATAGAATGTAGGTGAATTATGGCTGCAACTATGAAACAAATCGCAGAACTCGCCGGTGTCTCTGTCGGCACCGTAGACCGTGCGTTAAATAACAGAGGCCGCATCAGTCCCGAAGTAAAACAGCGTATTTTAGATATTGCAAAAGCTGTGAATTATACTCCAAACCTTGTGGCAAAGTCCTTATCTGTGCGCAGGAAAAATTTAAAGCTAGGCTTTGTCCTTCATGCTCAGCACAACTATTTTCATGACACGATCATCGCTGGCGTTCAGCGGGCAGCCGCTGAGCTGGCAGACTTTGGCGTTGAAATACTAATTCAAGAGGCTGAAAACAACAGCGCTGCTGACCAGCTCCGACGCATTAACGCACTTTTAGAAGAAAATGTATCTGGTATTGCGATTTGCCCAGTAGATGATGACAATGTTCGTAAAAAGCTAAAAGAAATTCATGACTCTGGGATTCCAATCGTATTTGTCGGCGGATTTTCTTCTAACCCAAACTGCCTTTGCCATGTTGGACAAGATAGCCATCAAAAGGGCCGCATCATTGCTAATCTTCTTTCTTTGGTGGTTTCTCAATGCCAATTACTCGTATTTTCTGCGCCATTGCATATCTTTGGCCCGAAAGGCGTTTTACGCGGCCTACATGAAAGCATAGCTACCGAATATAAAGACATCATTTTAGAAGATGTCATTGAACTTTCCGACGATGAGTTTTCAAATTATGAGATATCTAAAGCTGCATTGGCATCGCATCCAAACGCAAACGCTGTCCTGTTTGCCAGCGTTTCCGTGGCCGGAAGTCTCCGAGCTTTGCGGGAAGTTGAAGCAAACGGTCGTGCTATTCGTGCTGTTACTACCTTCTGTTCTCCAGAAGTCCAGCATGCTTTGGCAAACGGCTTGATTGATGCATCCGTTTGGTGTGATCAAGAACTCACAGGATATCAGTCTATTCGGGTTTTATTTGACTATTTGGTTGGCGATCAAATGCCTCAACGCGAGAATATCTTTGCCGAACAACATATTTCTTTAAAACAATCCATTTAAATATAATTTGAAAATAAACTCCAACTCTAACGCGTTTTTTTATTATCTGCTCACTTTTTTGAAAAATGAACTAGCTGAGAGCTGTTATGATACAACAGCTCTCAGCTTTCTTCTATCCTCTTCATAATTTTTTTCAAGTCATCAAAGGATTTATATTTCGATGGTTTTTAATTTTCCGGCATAAGCACTGATGTTATGAAATATATTCCCTGAACACCCACTTTAGTAAATTTGTCACACCTTGCACCGCTTGGATAGTGGCAATCATCAGCAGATCATCATCCACCTCCAGCCAATTGAGGTCATAGCCCGCATTGCGAATAAGATGTGTCAGGACGGCCCGCTGGGTCCTGCCGTTTCCCTATCTGAAAGGATGCAGATAGCCGGTTGCGCAATAGAAGTCCACGATCTCCTCCACAAACTCATCGTGGGGAAGTCCTTTAAAATAGTCCTGTTCTTTGAGGCGGCCAAAAATCAGATCAGCCTGACGCTCAATATTCTCAACCGGGCAGAAATTCGTCCCTTCTTGCTGATATTTGCGGTACGGATCTGTCCCGCCCAGTCGTATAAATCAGAGAAAAGAAAATGGTGGATGGCTTTATAGTGGTCAAAGTCAAAAACGCCTTCAAGCGGATTCAGTTCCAGCTTGGAGGCGTTAATGTAGGTAGCAAGTGTCTCGGCCTCATTCAATGCGGCCTCATCGCGAATATCCAGTTTATTGATCAGCACCGTGGTACCAGGATAGCAATTATTCTGGATAGGATCAATGCTGTACGCCTTGCCTTATGTTCTCCCGGCAAATTTGGAAAAACGCTTCAGGAGTTCTGCGGTAGTAGTTTCTCCATGCAGAACACGCGCACACTGCTCCCGCATTTGAGGTGTCACTCGATACCCCTCCATGCAGGCGGAGGCCTCGGCGTTTTTCACGGAAACAGTATCATCCTTATTTCTCAGTTTGTACATACAAAAAGGCTCCTTATCTTTCGATAAGGAGCCTTTGGAATGAACGGACAATCTGGATATCGCATCCCCGTCCCCTCCGCCCGCAAACCAGCGAAGCGTTTGCGGGTGGAAAGCGAAGAAATTCCCACCAGAGCGCAGTTTTCGGCGAAGCCGGAAACGAAGCGGTGGTGGGAATTTCTGAGCTGGAGCTGGTGGGGTGACTCGAACACCTGACCTGCTGATTACGAATCAGCTGCTCTACCGACTGAGCTACACCAGCATTGTTATTTTGACAGCGCATATGATACCACATTTTTATCCCAGCGTCAACACCCTTTTCAGTATTCTCCGCCAAAGCTTGCGTGTCGTTTTTGTATATTACATTTTGTATTATTGCAAGTTTTCTTGCAATATAAATATTGGCGTTTTTCTATTCTGCATTTCATATCGCCTGCCATCTGCGGAAAAAACGAAAAATTTTGTCGCTGTTTTTCTGCAATTCTTGGCTGATCCTCTGTAATTTTTGGAAATTTTTTCTTATTTCTTTTTTATTTTTATTTTACATAACCGCAATCATAAACTATCTCTACCATAAGTTATTCACATTCTCCACACAGTTTTCCACATCTGATTTTTCTTTTATTTTCAAGATTTATAGCCGCTATTGGCTTTTTTTAACAGATCCTGTATCTTGATTTTCAACACAGGACAATTTCCGCACTGAATTTACATAACTTTTTTGCTTTCTCCATTTTCTCCACTTCCCGTTTCATTTTTTGCTGGACAAGGTGTTTTTTGCAAACATTTTCTTAGTCTCCTTCAAAAAAAGCAAGTTCAAAGCCTTTACATTCATTTTTACATTCATTTTTTAAGAGGCAATATACAAAAAGCGGCTGCCCAAGCAGCCGCTTTTTATCAGTCCGAGATATCCATTGTGGCGTAGGCATTGAGATCCATCCCCGCCGTATGTCCCGCCAGATACTCGAAATATCCCTGGGCACCGATCATGGCGGCGTTGTCGCCGCACAGCTTCAGCGGCGGCAAATACAGCCGGCAGCCCTGCTTTTCACAGGCTCGCTCCAGATCCGCCCGGATGATGGAGTTGGCCGCCACGCCGCCGGCGGCGGCGATGACAGTACGGCCGGCCAGCGCCGCTGCCTTCATGACCCGGGGCACCAACTCATCACTGACCGCCTGGGCAAAATCCCTGGCCAGCGCCGCCCGGTCCAGCTCCTCCCCCACCTGCTGGGCGTGGTGACCCAGGTTGACCACTGCTGTTTTCAGGCCGGAAAAGCTCATATCCAGCTCCGCGCCGTCCACATGGGCGTGTGGCAGCTTGTACACGCCCCCCTGGCTCCCCTGGGCCAGCTTGTCCATGGGAGCACCGCCGGGGTATGGCAGGCCCAACACTCGGGCCGCCTTGTCAAAGCACTCTCCCGCCGCGTCATCCCGGGTGGCCCCCAGAATGCGCAGGTCCGTGTAATCCCGCACATCCACGATGAGGGTATTGCCGCCGGAGATGGCCAGCGCCAAAAACGGCGGCTCCAGCTCCGGGAAGGCCAGGTAGTTGGCGGCGATGTGTCCCCGCACATGGTGAACAGGGATCAGCGGCACCCGGAGGGCATAGGCCACAGACTTTGCGAAGCTGAGTCCCACCAGCACCGCGCCGATGAGGCCGGGCGCATAAGTAGCCGCCACAGCGTCGATATCCCGCCGGGTGCAGTCAGCCTCCCGCAGCGCCTGCTCCGTCAAGGCCGCGATGACCTCCACATGCTTCCGGGAGGCGATCTCCGGCACCACGCCGCCGTACAGGGCGTGGATATCCACCTGAGAGGCAACGGCGTTGGACAAAATGCGTCTTCCATCCTCCACCACTGCCACGGCAGTCTCGTCGCAGGAGGATTCAAAAGCCAGTATCTTCATGGGTCTCACTTCTTTCTCTCATTGGTCCCAGGCCACCTGTTCCCCGGGCGCTTTGGCCGGGTCATAGGGGATGTGGACATATTTTGCATATTTCTCCGGTGCAAAACTGCTGCGGTAGACGAAATCATGCTCCGCCATCAATGCCGCGTCCTCTACTTTCCGGTCCGCCAGGTACAGCGTCTTGTAGTGGACACCGAACACCTCCGTGTCATAGCCGGCGGTTTGCAGGCCGTTCCGGGCGTAAAAGCCCAGGCGCCGCACTGCCATGGCGGGGTCCGGCGCGTGCTCGGGCGCCTCCGCCTCGCCGAAGACCACGGTGCCCGGCTCCACCTCCCGGAGCTTTGCCAGAATGAGGGCGCCAAGGCCCGCGTTGCGGGCCCGGCGGGACACGCACAGGTAATCCAGCAGTGCCCAGCCGGGATGCCCCAGCCACAAAAAACACTCCCCCACGATGTCATCTCCGTCAAAGAGGCAATAGGGCTTGTACCGCTCCTCCCGCCACATCTGCTGGATGGCGCGCAGGGGCTTCAGTTCCGCCGCCGGAAAGGCGGACTTCATGTCGCTGTCATAAACAGTTTGCAGCTGCTCAGGCGTTGGGATCCGCAGTTCCATTCTCAGTGAACTCCTTTGTCATAATGATGGCATCCTCCTTGGGATGCTCGTAGTAGTTTTTCCGCCGGCCCACGCTGCGGAAGCCCCGGCTTCCATACAGGGCAATGGCGTCATAATTGGAGGCCCGGACCTCCAGCGTTAAAAATGCCAGATGGTTGGCCTGGCCAAAGTCCAGGAACACCTGCAAAAGCTTTCCCGCAATACCGTTACGGCGGCACTCCGGCCGGACGGCCACATTGGTGATGTAGCCCTCGTCCAGGATGACCTGGAGCCCGGCGTAGCCCACCACCTTGCCCGCGTCGTCCTCAGCCACCAGAAAAGCGGAGCACGCATTGTCCAGCTCCTCCGCCAGCATATTCCGGGACCAGGGGACGGAAAAACAGATGCGCTCCAGCTCCGCTATTTCGTCCAGGTGGTCTGCGTTCATGGGAACGATGCGCACATGCATCCGGTTTTTTTCCATAGGTTTCTTCCTTTCCAAGCGTTCTATTCCGCAGCTACTCCGCCAGCCACCAGTCCGGGCTGGCGCCGAAGCAGTCATGCAGCGGCCGGTCCAGCGCGGCCTCCGCCCACTCCGCCAAAAGTCTGCAATGCTCCATAAACGCCCGTACCGTCTCCGCGTTTTCCCGGCAGATCTGCTCCCGGTACAGCGGGCAGCAGAACTTCAGGCCCGACAGGGTGATACTGGCGCTCTGCCAAAAGTACGCCGGCGGCGCGGAATCAAAGCGGATCGTCACCCGGTGCCCGCCGGGCGTCCGACGGACCATTTCAAAGCAGCTCCCAAATTGATGCTGGTAGCGGTAGTGTGTTTTGGGAAATACGGACAGCGCCAGCTGTTTTCCGGAAAAGCCCGGTTTTTCGCCCTTGGCGTATCTCTCGATCTGCCACAGGCGCTCCGCAAACTCCGCCGGTCCGCCCTTTCGCTCCCGGAACGGCGGCAACGACCGCTTCACTTCCTCCAGCGTGGGCGCCAGGGCTTCATTAGCGGCCGCGATCCCGGCCGCCTCCTCCGGCGACCACAGGCAGTATGTGCCCTCCCGCCGCAGTTTCGGGAACCGCTCCTTCAGCACGGCGACCACGGCGCTCTCGTCCCGGACGCGGGCCGGATGGTCCGGGTCCGTCACCTCCATATAAACATGCACATGAGAGAAGCTGGTCCCGGCACAGTGGACCACATAGACGCCGCTGCTCAAAAAGGGCTGACGCCCTGTGTATTCCATGGGCGCCGTTCCTCCGCCAAACCAGTCCACATCCTCAAACAAAGCCTCCACTTTGTCAGGGTTGCAGGGGCGGGGGATTCTTTTGAACAGCGCCTTCAATTCCATGTCGGACAGCGCCGGATGGGTCGGCGACCACAGCCGCCTGCAGGGATAGCCATGGCTTTTCAGGAGGACATCCACCGTGTCCAGGATCTCTTTTACGGGAATCTCCCCCTTCACCGCGCACTGCCAGTATTCCCGGATGACCCGCATTGCTCACACACTCCTTCCGTCCCGCGCCTCACTGCGGGTGTACAGCACAACGCCTGAGATGACTGCCGCGCCGCCAAGCAGCGTCTGCGCGGTCGGCCATTCCGAAAACAGCAGCGCACCCCAGACAGCGGAAAACACACAATCCATCAGCCGGGTGGTGGAGACGAAGGAGGGCGGAAAATATTTCAGCGCCCAGCTGAACACGCTGTGGCCCAGCAGGGTGCAAAACACCGCCATGGCCAGGGCGGTGGCCAGGTTTTCCGCGCCATGGCCCGCCAGCGGCGTCCCACTGACCAGGCACAGTGCCAAAAGGGTCCCCAGTGCCGCCGTGTACACCAGGCAGGTATAGGCAGTGGTGCTCATGGTCCTGCGGCACACGGAGCCGATCAGCGTGTAGATGCCGATGAGCATGGCGGACAGCACCGCCAGCAGGTCACCGCTCAGGGCGTTGTTTCCTCCGCCGGAGTCCGCCAGGGCCATGACCACCGCGCCGCCAAAGGCCAGCGCCATGGCAAGCCACGCCGTAAAAGGCATCTTCTTTCGGAACACCGCCACCGTGGCCAGAGCCACGAACAGCACCTCCATGTCCACCAGTACCGCCGCAGCCGCGATGGAGGTGGTCTTCACCGCCTGAAAAAACGTGGCGAAATGCAGTCCCAGTGCCCCGCCGCTGGCCAGGCACAGCAGCCGCGCCCGTCCCGAAAGCGCTGCCAGCTCCTTTCGGCGGCGCCAGGCCGCCGGGGCCAGCAGCGCCGCGGAGAAGGCCATGCGGTACAGCGCCAACACCAGAGACGGTGCCGTGGACCACCGGACGAATACGGCAGACAGGGACCCGCACAAAACGCCCAGCAACAGTATCGAAAGTCTCATCCCTTGGCATCCAGCCAATTGCGGCCCCAGTGGGCCTCGGCGGTCAGGGGGACGGACAGCTCCACCACGTGCTCCATCTCCTCCTCCAGCAGGGCCGCCACGGTCTCCGCAGCGGACTCCGGGCACTCCACGATGAGCTCATCGTGGACCTGAAGCACCAGCCGGGCCTCCGGCAGCTCCGCCTTCAGCCGTTTGTGGACCGCCACCATGGCCAGCTTCATGATGTCCGCCGCCGTGCCCTGGATGGGCATGTTCAGCGCCACCCGCTCACCGAAGGCGCGGAGATTGTGGTTGGAGGAGGTCAGCTCCGGCAATTCCCGGCGCCGGTGGAACATGGTCTCCACGAAGCCGGTCTCCCTTGCCTTTTCCACCACAGCCTCCATGTAGCCGCGCACGCCGGGGAACGTAGCCAAATACGCCTCCATATACGCCTTAGCCTCCGCCACGGTGACGCCGATGTCCTGGCTGAGGGAAAAGGCGGAGATGCCGTAGACGATGCCGAAATTCACCGCCTTGGCGCTGCGGCGCATCTCCGGCGTCACATCCGCCGGAGCCACATGAAACACCTGGGCCGCCGTGGCGGTGTGGATGTCCCCGCCGGAGCGGAAGGCGCTCTGCATGGCGGCGTCCCCGGCAATGTGGGCCAGGAGCCGCAGCTCGATCTGAGAGTAGTCGGCGTCCACCAGGACACAGCCCTCGTCCGGCACGAACATGCGCCGGATCTCACTGCCCAGGTCCGTGCGGGTGGGAATGTTCTGCAAATTCGGCTCTGTGGAGGACAGGCGCCCCGTGGCCGTCACCGTCATCTGGAAGCTGGTGCGGATACGGCCGTCGGGGTCGATGGCCTTCAACAGTCCATCGGCGTAGGTAGACCTCAACTTGGCATACTGGCGGTACTCCAGCACGGCGTCTACGATGGGCGCCTCACAGCGGAGCTTTTCCAGCACATCGGCGTTGGTGGACCAGCCGGTCTTGGTCTTTTTGCCGTGGGGCAGACCCAGCTTGCCGAAGAGGATCTCCCCCAACTGCTTGGGAGAGTTGATGTTGAAGGTCTCCCCCGCCATGGCGTAAATGGCCGCTTCCTTTTCCCGGATGCGCTCCGTCAGGGCATCGCCGAAGTCCGCCAGGGCCCGGGCATCCACCCGGCAGCCTGCCAGCTCCATTTCCGCCAGCACCCGGCAAAGGGGCAGCTCCGCCGAGGCGAACAGCTCCAGAAGGTGCTTCTCCTCCAGCCGGGGCAGCAGCGTATGGTACAGGCAATCCACCGCCGTGGCGTAGCCGTCAAAAGCGGCCTCCGCCCCGGCGCTGTCCCCCAGCAGGGAGAAGGCGTCCGGCTCCAAATGGGTGGGTTTGGGCAGCTCCGTGTTGTAATACGTCACGAACAGCCGCCCCAGGTCATAGCTGCCCGCCGTGGCGTCCAGCAGATAGGCGGCCAAGGCCGTGTCAAAGATAAAGCCCTCCGCCTGGAGACCGCCCTCCAGCAGCCGCCGGGTCAGGTCCTTCACATTGTGGGACACCTTTGGGATATCGGCGGAGAACAGGGCGTTCAAAAGGCCGTTCCAATCCCCCTGGTACTTTTCAAAAAACAGCTCCGCCGTGAGGGTGCCTCCCGCGGCATCGCAGACCACCACCGCGCCGGTGAGATCCGGCAGGGCCAGGACGGACACATGGTCCGCCTTGCGCCACAGCTCCAGCAGCTCCGCCGCCCGGTCCGAGGCCCTCACCTGCTCCACGGTGACATGCTTCTCCTCCGGAGCCGCCTCGGCCGGGGCCTCGCCGGGCGTCAGTCCGAACTTTTCAATGAGCTTTGTGAATTCCAGCTTCAAAAACACGCCGTAGGCCTCCGGGCCGGGGGCACGCACCAGATTGTCCTCCGGCCGGAAGTCCAGGGGCGCGTCCGTGACGATGGTGGCCAGCCAGTAGGACTGGCGGGCGCTGGCCTCCCCCTCCTGGAGCTTCCGCAGGGCGGCAGGCTTGGCCTCCACCTCCGGCATGCTCGCATACAGGGCGTCGATGCTGCCGTACTTCTGCACCAGAGCCGTGGCGGTCTTTTCACCGATGCCCGGGACGCCGGGGATATTGTCGGAGGCATCGCCCATGAGGGCCTTCAGGTCGATCATGTGGATGGGCGCAAAGCCGTACTGCTCCCGAAAGGCAGTCTCGTCCATGTCCTTCGTGGTGGTCTGGCCCATGCGGGTGGACACCAGCTTCACCTTCGTATGGTCCGTAATGAGCTGGAGGGAATCCTTGTCCCCCGTCACCACCACACATTCCCAGCCAGCGGCCTCGCACTTGCGGGAGATGGTGCCGATGAGGTCGTCGGCCTCCCAGCCCGCCAGCTCGTAGCGGGGGATGTTCAGACTGTCCAGCACCTCTTTCAACACCGGCATCTGCATCCGCAGCTCCTCCGGCATCCCCTTGCGGGTGGCCTTGTAGGCCTCCGACGCTTCGTGGCGGAAAGTAGGCGCGTGAACATCGAAGGTGACGCACAGGGCGTCCGGCTCTTCCTCGCTTTTCAGCCGCAGCAGCGTGGTGAGAAAACCGAACACGGCATGGGTATACAGCCCGTCCCGGGTGGTGAGGGGGCGGATACCGTAATAGGCCCGGTTCACGATGGAATTGCCGTCAATGACCATGAGCTTCATGGATCGTTCCTCCATCTCCGCCCCGCCGGGGCGGTTTGATTCGTAATAAAATAGTATAACGTATTTTCCGCAGGATTACAAGACGGCATCCAAGGATGCTTTGTTGCGGACAGCTCCCGAATATGGTATCATAAATCGTTAAAGCGGAACGGAAAGGAGTGGGGAACATGGGTCCGCTTTTGCTGCTGACCGACGTCCTGCTGATGGGCGTCGCGCTGCTCAGTCTCTTTTTCCATTGCCGCCTTCAGTCCCGTATCTATCGAACCATGAAAACGGGAGCGCCGGTGGACGTGCGGCAAAACAGCGGGAAGCTGTTCCTTTACGACGGGATCGCGCTGGTCAGCTGGTGGCTGGCTTCTCTGACGGGCAGCCCCGCCGACACTGTCGCCGCCGTGCTGCTGCCGCTTTTGGGCGCGCTGCTCAAAATGCTGGTTTTCTTTCTATTAAGCGGCACCTGCACCTACCACATGATCCAATATAACAAAAAACGGTAGGAGGCGCCTGTTTTTTGACACTTTTACGAAAATTGTCAAAATGCCATTTACTTTTCCCGTGTCCGTGCTATAATGATGACTGTCCATTTAAAGCTTTAAATAGGCAAAGATAAGCGTATAGACAGGAGGCCTTCCTATGACAGTCATTCTTGTGGTCATTGCCATTTACATGGCCGCCATGCTCTTCATCGGCTACCGGGCCAAAAAGAGCGTGAAAAGCTCCGCGGACTTCTTCATCGGCGGCAGCCGCTTCGGCTCCGCCCTCACCGCCATCGCCCACCAGGCCGCGGGTCTCAGCGGCTGGCTGTTCATCGCCTGGTCCCAGCAGGTGGCCGGCTCCGGTATGGGCGCCATTTGGACGGCGTTCTCCTCCGGCTTCGCCCCCTTCATCAACTTCTTCGTCATGGCCAGACGGGTGGCCAAGTTCACCGTCATGACCAAGGCCCGCAGCTTCATCGACCTGATCGAGGCCCGGTATTACGACGAGGACCGCAAGCTCATCCGGGCCATCGCCACGGTCATCATTGCCATCAGCATCACCGTGTACATGAGCTCTCAGCTCATGGCCGCCGGCACCACCTTCCAGGCGGTGCTGGGGCTGGACTACCGGGTGTCCGTTCTCATCGGCGCCGTGGTGGTCATTCTGTACACCTCCGCAGGCGGCCTGCTGGCCGTGGCCTGGACGGACTTTGTCCAGGGCATGCTGATGATCTTTGCCGTCATCGTGGGCTTGTTCGTGGCTTTCAGCAACACCGGCAGCCTGGGTTTCGTCATGGACGAGGTTGCCGCCGTGAACCCGGCCCTCACCTCCCCTTGGATCAATCCCATCACCATCGTAGGCCTGCTGTCTGCCGGCTGGCTGGGCTATATGGGCCAGCCCCAGATCGTGCAGATGTTCATGGGCATGAAGGACCCCGGCTCCTCCAAGCGGGGCGCCGTCATTGCCGGCACCACCGGCGTGTTCCTGCTGTTTGGCTCCTTCCTGGTGAACCTGTGCTGCATCGTCCTCTTCCCCAACAGTGAGAACACCAGCACCAACTTCATCCAGCTCATCACCCAATATACGCCCCGCTGGCTGGTGGGCATCGTCACCGCCGCCATCCTGGCCGCTGTCATGTCCTCCGCGGACGCCCTGCTCCACGTAGCCACCACCGCCGTGACCCAGGATTTTTACAACAAGATGCTGAAAAAAGGCCAGGCCACCGATCAGGAGGTGCTGCTGGTGGCCCGCGTCGCCTCCGTGGTTATCGGTGCCTTCGCCATTTACATCGCCTTCAACCCCTTCGACAGCATTCTCTGGGTCAACTGGTGGGCCTGGGGTGGCCTGTCCGTGTTCGCCCCCATCCTGATCCTGGGCTTTTACTGGAAGCGCGCCACCCGTGAGGGCGCCATGGTCAGCATGATCGTGGGCTTCGTGGCGGTGTACGCCTGGTACAAGGCCGGACTGAACACCATGCTGCATTACACCTTCGTGGCCTTCACCGTCACCGCCGTGGTGCACATCCTGGTGAGCCTGCTGACCCCGGCTCCCCCCGCCCACATCCAGCGTATGGTGGAGGAGCTGGATCAAAAAGACTGATTTTTCAAAGGAGCACATTCATGCCAGATGTATATGTCGTACAGGGCGGGTCCCCCGCCCAGATGGCTTACGACGCCATTTCCCAGGTATTCCATGAAGACCCGGCGGAGCTGTCCATCCTCCTGAAGGTGAACACCGGCTTCAAGGGCCCCGCCGCCAGCGGCCTTTGCACCCACCCGGAGGTGGTCCGGGGACTGATCCGCTATTTCAAGGAACGGAACACCAAGCAACTCTATGTGGGTGACAGCTCCATCGTGGGCGTGGACAGCATGGAAGCTCTGAAATCCGCCGGTATCTGGGATGTCTGTCAGGCGGAAGGCGTCCAGTGCCTGAATCTGGATGACAGCGGCATGCGGGAGCAGGAGATCCCGGACCCCATCATGGTGTCCCGGCTGAAAATGTCCAACCTGCCCTTTGAGGTGGACCGGGTCATTTCCGTCCCGGTGATGAAGACTCACATGTATGCCGGCGTTACCCTCAGCATCAAAAACATGAAGGGCTGCCTGTTTCAAAAGGACAAGACCCGCCTTCACCGCATCAACCAGGCCCCGCCGGATATCCACAAGGGAAAATGTCTGGATTACGGGATTGTGGATCTGACAAAAGTCTGCTATCCTGATTATGTGGTCACCGACGGCGTGGTGGCCATGGAGGGCTTCGGCCCCTCCGGCGGCACACCGGTGGAGCTGGGTGTGGTGCTGGCGTCAGATGACGCCCTGTCCGCCGACCTGACAGCCATCCAGCTCATGGGCATGGCGGTGGACGATGTGCCCCACCTGAACTTGGTGCGGGAATACCGCAGCCTGCATGTGGCGGACATCCGTGTGCATCCGGCGGACTACCTGAAATGGGCCCGCCGGTTCCGGCTGGCGTCGGAGCATGACCTGCACCTTCATTATCCCAACCCCCGGGTAGTGGACAAGGGCGCGTGCAGCGCCTGTCACGCGGCCATGGTGCAGTTTTTCCGCTACCATCACCAGGAGTATGAGAACGGTCCGGAGGCCACCCTCGTCTTCGGCGGCGATGCCACGGCGGAGGACTGTCAGGGCGGCCGGGTGGTGCTGGTGGGCAATTGCACCGCCAAGCTCCGGGGAGAGGGCCGCGCCTTTTGCAAGGGCTGCCCTCCGGTGCCCTCCCAAATCGCTCGCACCATCAACGCCGGAACGACATTGGATGACTGAAACGGAGGTTTGACACATGAAACTGCAATTTTTAGGCCATGCCTGCTTCCTGCTGGATGACGGCACGCACAAGGTCCTGACGGACCCCTTTCTGACAGGCAACGTCCTGGCGGCCGTGCCGGCGGACCAGGTGGAGGCGGACTTCATTTTTGTGACCCACGGCCACAGTGACCATACCGGCGACGCCGTGTCCATCGCCCAGCGCACCGGCGCCACAGTCTGCTGCACCGTGGACCTGGCGGAAGGGGTGTTCGGTCCCGCCGGCGTGCGGGTCCAGGTGGGCAACCTGGGCGGCAGGATCCCTCTGCCTTTCGGCTCCGCCAAGTTCTTCCAGGCCATCCACGGCAGCGGCGTTCCCGGGTGCCTGTCCTGCGGCTTCATTTTTGAGATGGGCGGCAAAAAAATCTACCACGCCGGCGACACCGCTCTCATGACGGACATGGCCCTGCTGGCGGATGAGGACATCGACGTGGCCCTGCTGCCCATCGGTGACGTGTTCACCATGGGACCTGCGGACGCTCTGCGGGCAGTGAAGATGATCCGCCCCAAGCTGACCGTTCCCATGCATTACGACACCTTCCCTCCCATCGCCCAGGACCCGGAGGCCTTTGCCGCCGCGGTGCAGGCAGCGGGCTTCCAGGCTCAGGTCCTGCGCCCCGGCGAAAGCCTGTCTATTTGACCGCGCTTCATTCAAAAAAATTCCGGCGGCTGTATCTGACAGCCGCCGGAGTTTTTTCATTGTAAGCGGAGCGCTCAGCCTTCCTTGCCGCCGGAGAGGTTCTTGCGGACCTCCGCCTCCACGATGGAGATGGGCAGCTTTTCCGTCTCAGCCCGCAACTCGTCGAACTTCTTCATGCCGTCGGCCTTGACCTCTTCCCACTCCTGGGCGAAGCTGCCGTCGACGATGCGGTTGTACTGCTCCTCGATGAATGCCCGCATGGAGGTGTTGTCCACCATCTTGAAGCGGGACATCTGGCCGTACTGGCTGGTGCGGCTGTGGAGCGGCAGCTGCTTGAACAGGCCCATGTCCGCCATCTTTTCCATCATGACCATGGGCTCCTTGGACATGTACATCTCCGTCAGGATCGCCTCGGCAGGCAGCCCCTTCTCCTGGAAGAAGTCAAAGGCCGTCACAAACACGTTCATGATCAGGGGCCAGATGGCCTGCTCGCTCATCAGATCCAGATAGGTCTCGTCATTGAAGGTCACCTCAATGGCGCCGGCCTTCGTGGAGCCCAGCGCCTTGGCAAGACCCACCGCGATCTCCTGGGCATGGCCGGTGGCATCCTGGTTGATGACCACGAAGGTGGGGAAGCCGGTGCCGTTCTCGTAGGTCTCACGGACACCCTTGCCGATCATACGGGGCGCCACCATGATGACATCCAGATCCGCGGCGGGCTTGATGAAGCCATAGGTGATATTATAACCGGAAGCAAAGTTCAGAGCGGCACCGGGGTGCAGGTTGGGGGCGATGTCTCGCTCGTAGATCTCAGGCGCCACTTCATCCGGCAGCAGCAGGAAGACCACATCCGCCTTCTTCGCGGCGTCCGCGATGGAATAGGTCTCAAAGCCATCCTCGTTAGCGGTGTTCCAGGAGCTGTCATGGATGCTGCCGACAATGATGTGCTTGACACCGGAATCACGCATGTTCAATGCCTGGGAGCGGCCCTGGTTGCCATAGCCAATAATGGCAATCACCTTGTCCTGGATCGCCTCAATGTGTCCATCGCGGTCATAATAAACCTTTCCCATAGGAAAAACCTCCTTCATTTTGCTCACAAAAAATTGGTTTTATTCTTTGACATAAGACATCTGATGTGTTAAGTATATCATATGCCCTGGAATTGTCAAGAGCGTTTTCGGGTATTTTCGCCAAAATTTATGAAAACAGGCCGAAGGAGGTCCCCCCTCCCTCGGCCTGTCTGCTGTATGCTCTGTTTCCATCAAGTGACGAGGTTTCCGTCCTGGCCCCGGAGGCGGAAGGCGGTAGCCCACTGCCGTGCGCTTTCCCAGATGGCCGCCACAGCGGCGTCCTTGTCCCGTGCCAGGATGGCGGCACAGATCTTCTCATGGTCCTCCAGCGCGATCTCAGGATTATAGCGAATAGAAATGCCGATGGTCTCCCGGAACAGCTCATTCAAGGCACCGCCCAAGCTGATCATAAAGGAATTGTGTGTCGCCTGCAAAATCTGGCTGTGGAATGCCAGATCGTCATCCACCGTCAGCTCTCCGGACCGCTTTTTCTCCCGGAATGCTGCCAGGGACGCTTGGATCGCCGCCAGATCCTGTTCTGTCGCCGTGTCGATGGCCAGTGTCGTATAGGCGGATTCCACTGTCCGGCGGAACACCTGCAGTTCCTCCTCGTTTCCGCTGTTCAAATACAGGTGGGACAGCATCACATTCAAATATCCCTGCTCGGGGTTGGCGCTGATAACTGTGCACAATCCACGCCGGATCTCCACGACGCCCAAGGCCTCCAGCATTTTAACGGCCTCCCGGACGCTGCTTTTGCTGACCTGCAGCGTCTCCGAGATCTGCGTCTCCGTTGGAAGCACATCGCCTGGCTTTAAATCTTTCTCCAGGATCAGCTTTTCGATGGACTCCATGACTTGACGGGACAAACTCTTCCGCTGCGGCTGCTGCATGGGATTCCCGATCACAAAGATCACCTCTCTACCCTTCTCTATCAAGCTGATTTTGTATTTTCACGCGCATTTTCACGCATATGATATTTTATCATATTTTATTGTTTCACTCAACTATTTTCTTGAAATGAAGACGCGCCGCAGGTATAATATATGTATTAAAATAAAAGAGGAGGACCGAGGATGGATCTAGCCGTGCCCAAGATCCGCTCCGTGCGGGACCAGGTCTACGATGGTATCAAATCCATGATCGTCAGCGGCCAGATCCCCCAGGGGAGTAAACTGCAGGAAAGTGAGCTGGCAGAACTGTTTCAGGTCAGCAGGACCCCCGTCCGGGAGGCACTGAAGACGCTGAAGGATGACGGCCTGCTGGAAAGCGGCTCCGGAAAGGGGCTCTACGTGAAGGTGCTGACCCCCAGAAATGTGGAGGACATTTTTCAGGTACGGGGCCTTTTGGAACAGTTTGCCCTGCGCAGCGCCATCCCCCGGCTGACCCAGGAGCAGGACCGCTATCTGCTGGAGCTGCGTGCCAAATTTGAACCTTTCCGCACATATACAGACATGGACGCCTATATCCGGCTGGATATTGAGCTCCATAACTGCATCATCATCTATTCCGGAAACCAATTTCTCAAAGATCTCACAGACCGGGTATACGGGTATTTGCAGCCGGTCCGTCTGTTTTCCCTCAGTACCCGCCAACGCTATGAAGATTCCATCACGGAGCACATCGGCATCATTGACGGAATGCTGGCGCGGGACACAGAAAAGGCCTCGTCCATTTTGCAGACGCATTTGGACATCGCCAAGGAAAATGTGCTGTATATTCTGAAAAACCAGGTTTCTTCGCCGCCAAATTTTTGATTTTTTTGTGAGAACACGCACAAGGCCAGCTGGCCTTGTGCGTGTTTTTCCTTTTTGTACAAGAACGCCCAGAGAACTTTCCCCGTTTTGTCAATTGACCGCGGCAGTCACAAAGTGTATTATGTATTTAAAATACAAAATAAATACATTTTAAAAAGGAGGCTCTCATGGACTTTCAACTTCCTTATTACAAGGGCACTTTGCCGCTGCATGTGCCTGACAAAAACCTCAAGCACATCCTTGTGAACCACGCGGAGGAATACCACTCAGACCGTTCAGAGGCCGACATCGTCCGTGATGCCTTGGCGGCCCCCATCGGAACGCCGCCCCTGTCCGTTCTGGCACAGGGCAAACGGAATATCCTTGTCATCACCTCGGACCACACCCGCAGCATGCCCTCCGGCATCACCATGCCCATCCTGCTGGAGGATATCCGCAGGGGCCAGCCGGACGCCTCCATCACCATTCTGATCGCCACCGGGCTCCACCGCCCCACCACCCAGGAGGAGCTGCTGGACCGTTTTGGGCCCGACATCGTGGCCCGGGAACGGATCGTGGTACACAACGCCTTCCAGCCGGAGGAGATGCGCTATGTCTGCCAGCTTCCCTCCGGCGCGGGGCTCAGCATCAACCGTCTGGCGCTGGAAAGCGACCTTATCGTTTCCGAGGGCTTTATCGAGCCTCACTTCTTCGCCGGCTTCAGCGGCGGCCGCAAAAGCATCCTGCCGGGCATCTGCTCCCAGGAGACCGTCAATGAAAACCACTCCGCCAAGGCCATTGCCAGCCCTCTGGCCACCACCGGCGTTCTGCACGGGAACCCCATTCATGAGGATATGGCTTACGCGGCCCGTAAGGTGGGCCTGGCCTTCATTCTCAATGTGGCCATGGACGCGGAAAAACACATCGTCGCCGCCTTTGCCGGCGACTGCATCCAGGCCCACGCCCAGGGCTGTGCCTTTGTGTCGGATATGTGCGGTGTGGACAAGGTAACCAGCGATATCGTCATCACCACCAACAGCGGCTATCCGCTGGATCAAAACCTGTACCAGACGCCCAAGGGCGTATCCACCGCCGCCGCCTGCGCCGGCGAGGACGGCGTTTTGATCCTGGGAGCCTCCCTGTGCGACGGTATCGGCGGCACCAACTTTGAAAAGCTCATGCGCCTGGGCTCTCCCCAGGTCATCAAGGACACCATTGAAGCCATTCCGCCCAAGGAGTCCATCCCCGAGCAGTGGTGCGCCCAGATCTACGCCAGGCTGCTGCTCCGGCATCCCATCATTATCGTCACCCAGCACATGGACCCCAAAGAGCTGGAGCGCATGGGCTTCCTGGCCGCCGCCAGCTTTGACCAGGCGCTGGAAACGGCCTTCCGGCTGAAAGGTCCCGACGCATCCGTTACCGTCATTCCGGACGGCGTGTCCGTCATTGTAAGATCATAAAAGGAGGAACATCACGATGCAGGAGCGAAAACTCGCAGTTCAGGTGCAGCCCACCGATAACGTGGCTTCCATTTTCGCCGAGGTATCCGCCGGTGATGTGGTGGAGGTCATGGCCCGGGACGGCAGTGTGGAGTCCATTCCCGTCCATGAAGCCATTCCCTACGGCCACAAGCTGGCGCTGCGGGATATCCCCAGCGGCGGCACCGTCTTGAAGTACGGCGAATCCATCGGCATTGCCACCAAGGATATTCAGCGGGGCGATTACGTCCACGTCCACAACCTGGACAGTGCGCGGGCCCGCGGCGACTGGAAGGAGTAAGAGTATGGCAGATATGTTTTTCGGTTATATGCGTCCCGACGGCAAAGTGGGCTCCCGGAATTACGTAGCGGTGGTCCCCAGTGTTGTCTGCGCCAATGAGGTGGCGGAGGCCATCAGCAATCAGGTCATGAACTGCCGTCCGCTGCTGCACCACCAGGGCTGCTGTCAGCTGCCCCCTGACCTGGAGCGGGTGACGGACACCCTCATCTCCCTGGCCTGTCATCCCAACGCCGGCGCCGTGCTGGTGGTCAGTCTGGGCTGCGAGGGTACTGATGTGGACCGGCTGCTGGAGGCGGTGGCCAAAAGCGGCAAGCCCTATGACATCGTCCGCATCCAGGAGATCGGCGGCACTGCCAACGCTATCGCCGATGGCATCAAAAAGGCGCAGCGGCTCTCTATGGCCATCTCCGGCCTCCAGCGGGAAGCCTTTGACCTGACGCATTTCGTCATGGGCATCAAATGCGGCGGCTCCGACGCCACCTCCGGCCTTGCCAGCAACTGCGCCATCGGCTATGTGGCGGACAAGATCGTGGACCAGGGCGGCACCGTCATGTTCGGCGAGGTAACAGAGTTTATCGGTGCGGAGCATATTCTGGCCCGGCGGGCCCGAACCCCGGAGGTGGGCGAAAAGATCCTCAGGCTGGTAGACGCCATGGAGACCCGTGCCAAGTCCCTGGGCTGTGACATGCGGAAGGGGCAGCCCACTCCCGGCAACATCGCCGGCGGTCTCACCACCATTGAAGAAAAATCCCTGGGCGCCATCATGAAGTCCGGCTCCCGGACCATTGAGGGCGTGCTGGAATATCCGGAAATGAGCGCCGGCAAGGGCGGTCTCTGGATCAAGGACACGCCGGGCCGGGAGATCGAGATCCTGACCGGTATGGCCGCCGGCGGCGCCCAGTGCATCACATTTTCCACCGGCCGCGGCGCTCCCCAGGGCTTCCCCATCCTGCCGGTCATTAAGATCTGCGGCAATCCCAACACCTATGCGCGCATGTCCAACGACATGGACCTGAACGCCGGTCTCATCATTCAGGGAAAGAGCAGCATTGAGGAAGTCGGCGAGGTGCTGTATCAAAAGCTGCTGCGCACCCTTTCCGGCGAGCAGTGCAAGGGCGAGAGCATCTATTACAGCAAGTCCATGGATATTTACTGCATGGGCCCGGTCATTTGACCTCTCACTGTACATTTTGTGTATTTTTTATACAAAAAGTCCGTTTTTTCTTTGGCAGTACACGTGGTTGACAAAAGGCGACGTCTGCATTAAACTAATATTATAGTGAGACGTAAGACGTCTGATGTTATTTTCAAATTTTTAGGAGGTAATCAAACATGAGCAAGATCGATCTGAACGCTGTTGATTTCGAAACTATGATCATCCATGCGGGCCAGGGCCCGGACAGCGCTTACGGCGCGCTGGCCACCCCCATTTATCAGACCTCCACTTTCTGCTTTGATACCGTGGAAGAGGGCGCTGCCAAGTTTGCCAATCAGATCCCCGGCTATCATCCCGTCTATTCCCGCAGCGGCAACCCCACCACCCGGGCCTTTGAGCTGAAGTGCGCGGCCATGGAAGGCGGCGAGGACGCCGTGGCCACCGCCTCCGGTATGGGTGCCGTGGGCTCCGTGATGCTGGCCTTCCTGAAGACCGGCGACCATATCATTTTCGATAACTCCGTGTACGGCGGCACCAACTATGTGGCCAGCACCAACCTGCCCGACCTGGGCATCGAGGTCTCCCGGGTGGATACCTCCGACCTGGAGGCCCTGAAGGCGGCCATCAAGCCCAACACCAAGATCATCTATTTCGAGACCCCCAACAACCCCATGATCAAGGTCACCGACGTGGCGGCTGTCAAGGCCGTGGCCGGTCCCGACATCCGTGTGGTGGTGGACGGCACCTTTGCGCCTCCTCCCATCCAGCACGTGCTGAAGCTGGGCGCTGACATCGTCCTCCACTCCATCACCAAGTACATCAACGGCCACGGCGACGCCCTGGGCGGCGTTGTGGTGGGCAAAGCCGCCGATATGAAGCAGATCCGTGCCAACTGCATGACCAAGATCAACGGCTGCCCGCCCGCTCCCTTCAACAGCTACCTGGTCCTGCGGGGCATGAAGACCCTGGCTCTGCGTGTGGAGCGCCATTGCCAGAACGCCATGGCCATCGCCAAATATCTGGAAACCAATCCCTATGTCAAGGCCGTCTATTATCCCGGACTGGAGAGCAGCCCCAGCCACGAGCTGGCCTGCAAGCAGATGGAAAACGGCCTCTTCGGCGGCATTCTGAGCTTCGAGCTGAAGGACGACGTGAAGGGCCTGAGCAGCTTTGAGGCCGGCAAGAAGCTGCTGAACAACCTGACCATCCCCGCCATCGCCGTTTCTCTGGGCGACCCCGACACCCTCATTGAGCACCCCGCCAGCATGACCCACGCCGGTGTCTCCCCCGCTGACCGTCTGGCCGCCGGTATCACCGACGGTTTGGTCCGTCTGTCCGTCGGCCTGGAATCCGCCAGGGACCTCATCAACGACTTCGAGCAGGCGTTTGCCAAGATCTAAGCGTTCCTCATCCCGCAGGCTCCTCGACACCTCAATTTACAAGAGAGAAAGGACGCGAATATCTGTGGAAACTAAGAAAAAAGATTACGGTTGGAAAGGCTTTCTCCCCCTGCTGACATTCCTGGCCATCTATCTGGGCGGCGGCCTCATCTTCACTGCCATGGGCTACGGCGGCGACTCCTTCAAGCAGATCCCCCGCATGGCCGCTCTGGTGGGCGCCCTGCTGGTATGCATGGTCATGGGCGGCAAGGAACGCAATCTGGAATTCCGGATGGACACCTTCTGCAAGGGCATGAGCAACCAGGGCACCATGATCATGATCATGGTCTTCCTGCTGGCCGGTGCGTTCTCCGGCGTTGCCAAAGCCATGGGCGGCGTGCAGGCCACCGCGAACCTGGGTCTGAGCCTCGTTCCCACCCAGTTTCTGTTTGCCGGCCTGTTCCTGATCTCGGCATTCATGGCCACCGCCATGGGCACCTCCATGGGCACCATCTCCGCCGTCGGCCCCATTGCTGTGGCCGTCGCTGAAAGCGCAGGCATGAACATGGCCTTCGCCATCGGCACCGTTCTGGGCGGCGCCATGTTCGGTGACAACCTGTCCATGATCTCCGACACCACCATCGCCGCCACCCGCGGCTGCGGCTGCGAGATGCGGGACAAGTTCAAGATGAACGGCCTCATTGCCGCCGTCGCCGCCGTTTTGGCCATCATCGTTTACACCATCGTGGGCAGCGCCGCCGAGCTGACCGGCGACTTCTCCTATGACATCATCAAGGTCGTGCCCTACATCTTCATTCTGGTATTCGCCCTGACCGGCTGCAACGTGTTCGTGCTGCTGCTCTCCGGCATTGCCGTGGCCGGCGCCATCGGCTTTGCCACCGGCTCCTTTGACGTTCCCGGCTTCGCCCAGGCTATGGGCGGCGGCATGAGCGGCATGTATGACATCTGCCTCATTGCTCTGCTGCTGCGCGGCGTCGGCGGTGTGGCGGAAGAGCTGGGCGCCATCGACTGGCTGGTGCGGAAAATGCACGCCAGCGTCAAATCCCGTAAGGGCGCTGAGTACATGACCGCCGGTATGGTGTCCGTGTTTGACGCCGCTCTGGCCAACAACACCATCGCCATCATGATGGCCGCGCCCCTGGTCCGCAAGGTGGTGGCGGAGCACAATGTGGCTCCCAAGCGCGTTGCCTCCCTGCTGGACATTTTCTCCTGCGTCGTACAGGGCCTCATCCCCCACGGCGGCCAGGTCCTGCTGTGCATCTCTTTGACGGGCCTGTCCCCCTTCGCTGTCATCGGCGCCAACTTCTACTGCTTCATCCTGGCCATCGTCGCCATCTGCACCATTCAGTTTGGCCTGCTGAGAACCAAGGAGGAGAAGGAAAACATCAAGATGTACGACGAGGATGACGAAGTCATCGCTCTGAAATAAATTACTCTCACCTCTCTCTTCTCACCCCTCGACAGCCGCCGGCCGCCACGACAGTGGTTGGCCGGCAGCTGTCATATTGGAAGAAAGGAGCTGTCTTTATGGACCTGACCACCAGCCGTTGCTGGGCGGAGATCGACCTGGCCGCCCTGGCGGACAACTGCCGGGAGCTGCACCGGCTGCTGCCGCCCGGCTGCCGCCTGATGAACATTTTGAAAGCCGACGCCTACGGCCACGGCGCCGTTCCCACGGCCCGGGTGTTGGCGCGGCTGTTCCCGGAGGACCACATCGGGGTGGCCTGCCTGTCCGAGGCGCTGGAGCTGCGGCGGGCGGGCATCCGCCAGGAGATCCTCATTCTGGGGCACACACCGCCGGAGGCGGCGCCGCTGCTGGCGGCGGAAAACATCACCCAGACGCTGCTCTCCCCCGGCTACACGGCCCAGCTGGCCGCCCGGGCGGCGGAGGCGGGCGTCACCGTTCCCTGCCACCTGAAGCTGGACACCGGCATGACCCGCATCGGCTACCTGTGCCGCGGGGAGGCCTTTTCCGCGGCCGTGGAGGACGCGGCGGCGGCGTATCGGACGCCGGGGCTGGCAGTGCGGGGCATTTTCACCCATTTTTCCAGCGCCTACGGTCACGACCCGGAGGACGAGGCCTATACCCAGGCCCAATTTGACTGCTTTCTGCGCCTGTGCCGGGCTCTGGAAGCGCGGGGCATCCGGCCGGGACTGCGCCACTGCTGCAACTCCCCCGCCACGGTGAACTCCCCGGAATACGCCCTGGACATGTGCCGGGCGGGCACCGTGCTGTACGGCCTTCTGCCGGAGAGCGCCATGGCGCGGCCGGCGGCGTTCCGGCCCGTCATGACCTGGAAGGCCCGAGTGGCCATGGTGCGACCCGCTCCCGCCGGGACGGCGGTCAGCTACAGCCGCCAGGCCGTCACCGGGCGGGACACGCTGCTGGCGGTGGTCACCGCCGGGGACGCCGACGGATACCTCCGGCAGCTGACCAACCTGGGCCGGGTCCGCATCCGGGGGAAGGTGTGCCCCGTGGTAGGGCGGGTGTGTATGGACATGTTCATGGTGGATGTCACCGACTGTTCCGGCGCCGCCGAAGGGGACGAAGTGCTGCTTCTGGGCGGCAGCGGCGGGGACGTCGTGCCCTGCCAGTGGCTGTATCAGCCGCTGGGGCTGGGGCCCAGCGCCATCACCTGCAATATCCGCGCCCGGGTGCCCCGGGTCTACCGGGAGGCGTGAGGAATAAAAGAGACCGCCCCGCCGTGGAGCTTCCACGGCGGGGCGGTTTTTGCGTTGTCAGGAAATTTGCGGGAGCATCAGCTGCAGAACTTCAGCTCCGTGACGGCCAGCGTGCCGGTATCGATGTTGGTGATAGTCACCTGGCCGGCATTGACCGCATAGAACATGTCTGTCTGAGAGGTGACGCTCCTGCCATTGACGGTGCCAGCAGCATCGTCGGTCAGGCACTTCACGCCCACCTGGGCATCATTGTCGACATTGAACACCAGCGTCTCGCCAGCACCCAGATAGATCTCGTTCTTGGGGCCCTTATCCAGCACATCCACAAGGTTGCTCTGGTTGATGCCAGCGCCGTTGGTGACATTCGTGATCAGAGCGGCGTTTGCACCCGTATTCAGAACCTGAGCTTTCACCGTCTTGGTGATCTGGTCCTTGTACTCCTGACTGCTATTGGCTGCATCCGTATTGACACCCAGGATCACTAGGTCGCGGAGCTCCACCATGTTGGAGATGGATTCGCCGTCCGTGGCATAAGCGGCGGTATTATACTTCAAAGTCTGATGGACACGGAAGCCATCCAGATACACGGGTTTGGTATTGCCCACATGGGTGATGGTGACCGTGTGCTCCTTGGGAGAGGAGCTGAGACTCTCGATGCTGGCAATGGGAACGTTCTTCGCGGAGATAGCCTGCTTGGCGCCATTGGTGGCGGTAGTCTCGCCGGCCAGCATGGCGGTGTTCACCACCAGCAGCTTTTCCACAGCGCCGTTTTGGTCTGTCACCTGGATCATCACGGTGCCGGTGTCGGTGCTGCAATCCGCGTAGATATCCACGCCGGTGCCGGTGAAGGTGAATTCAGCGTCAGCGCCTTCCTTCAGCTCAGCAGTGGTATGGGCCATCGTGTTATAGGCGGGGTCGTAGCCATAGACATTCCGCTTGTCGCCAACCTTCTCCGCGGTCTGGAAGGCAGTGCCCTTGCTGCCGCCGCTTACCATGAAGCCCTCTTCATAATACACCGTAGTGGCGGGATAGATATAAATTTTTTGCGCGCTGGAAGTAGAGCTACCATCCTTAGTTTGTGTCAGCGTCAGATCCAGGGTCTCAATACCCATCATAACACTGGTGGGTGTATAAGTGATGCCTTCGCCGATGCCTGCTTTCACTGTACCATATTCCGCACCGGTTACAGTCACACTCGTCCAGTCACCCGTGATTCCCAAATCGGCTGCTGTGATCCTCAGCGGCAGGCCAAAGTCCACCACAAAGCTGTGGGTATCGTTGAAGGTATAGTACAGGGTCACCGTCTTGCCGTCCTCACTGCGCTCCACCTTTGTACAGGTATAGTTACTATACCGATACTGACCGCCGATGGCCGGCATAGTGGAAAGGTCTGCGGAAACGGGTTGCTCAACGCCCAGAATGTTTGTAACAGTATTGTTACTCAGAGTCTGGTCGGCATTCAACTTAAAGTTCACATCGAAATAAGTTCCTTGCTGAACGGCAATACCATAATTATAGAACTCTTGTCCTGTTGTCTGGTCGACGTAACGGACTTGCAAAGAGTCCTCCGTAATCTTGGTCCGGATATAAATGCGGACCAATTTGCCGCTTCGGTTTGCGGTATAGGTCAAAGATTCGATACACGGTTCCTCAGTGGACGTATCCACATTCCAAACCTCTACTTCCTCGCCAGAATACTTAGGCGTAAAGCTGCTAACACTGCTATATCCTGTGCAAGTGCCATCCTGAACTGTCACCTTCCAAATTTCGAATTCCGCACTCTCAGTAAAGGTGATCGCGCCCAGTACACGGGGATTTTGCGCAGAGCACCCGTCAAAATGGAAGAACCATGTGTTATCTGTGGGGAAGCTACTGGGGTTTTGCGTGCCATTCTCATACACGACGGCAAAGTCCAAGAAGACAAACTTGGAGCCATTTTGCACATAGTTATCCCAGAACCAGCGGTTATCTCTGCCACCCTTCCACTCGGCATAATCCTGGCCCCAGTCCACCACCTGCGTCGTAACCTCGTCCGTTACCTTAGTCTTCTGGAGATAATAGGCCACGATCTGGTCACCGTCGGCCACATTGGTCCAGTTCCTGCCATCGGCGGAATACGCCCATTGGCTGTCCCAGTAACGAATATACGTGAAGTCCGTGCCGGATTGTGTCTTGTCTTCACCTTGTTCCACTTGGTGATTGCCATACGTCAAGAGAGTACCCTTCCACAAAAGCATCTCATGGTTATCAAATATAGGAGTGGTAGGGATCAATTGGCTGAGCAATACACCGCTTTCGCCATATGCTTCTTCCGCCGTGATCTGCTTGGATTCCGCGCCGTCTGCCGTCACCTGACGGTTGGTGATCCAATACTCCACCGTCAGGGGAGTCACGTTAGAAAGATTCTCGGCTTGGACATTGATGGTATATTCCGTGTCGCCGATGATGACAGAGGTGGTGCCGACGCTCACACCTGTGAACGTGATGGTGGTGGAGGCAGGAGTCCCATCCACAGTCGACGCAGTATAAACATTGATGTTGGGTTCGTTGTAAGTATTCGCTTGTTGCGTGTCAATTCCTGTTACATTATTAGAAGAATCTGAAGCGGAATAGCCCCATGTATATGTCTTTTTGCCAATAGAATATCCGCTTCTTTTCGCATACAAGGGATAGTAAGTATCTCCTACCTTATAATAATAATCTGTTTTTGTCCAATTATCAGCAGGAGCATCAATCAAATCACCACAGGTAACAGAAGCCTGTTTATAATCCACGGTCGAACCCGTGCCATCCGTATCAGTCACCTCAACGGTGGCAATACCGGGGTCTTCCGTTATATACGTACCGGCGTAATTGGCACCACTGACCGTTACAGTGGTGGTCCCTTCCACCGTAACGGTGACAGTCTTGCTCTTGGCTGCACGAACAGAGACATCAAAGGTCGACGCGTCAGCGGTCAGGGTAGCTTCACCGATGCCGGTCGCCGTCACCTTCACGGTGGCAGCAGTCACGTCGCCGCTCTCCTCCAGCGCATAGGTGCTGGCTGCCGCGCTCACGTTGACAGCCTCGATCTGAAGCACATCCGGATCGCTGGTCATCCAAACCACGTCTTTGCCCATAGTGAGGTAGCAGGACTCGCCCAGCTTCAGGCCCACAAGCACATCCTGGTTCTTCTCCACCGTCAGGTCATAGGGATGCTCGGCCGTGCCGTTGCCGGTATCAGGGACAGGCAGGGTGGCGCCAAAGGCCGCGATCACGTCAGCGGTGTTGGCAACGACCCGAGCGCCGCCGTCCTGGCCGTCGGCATTGCCCACGTCGCACCAGATGCAGAACATGGCGCCATCAGCGGAAAGGCCGCTGTTACCCTGGAAATCCTGATACGCAAAGCCGGAGGCCTTGTCGGCGCTGCACTGCCAGCCGCTGTTGCCCAGCACCCAGTAGTAATCCCCGTGGGTGTTGATCATGTCATGGCCCTGCCGGCTGATGGTCGCGGCGGAAGCCACGTTGTAGCCGTTCCAGCCAGAGGACCAGTAGCAGACCTGGATGGCCTTGTTGATGCTGTAAGAGGTGTCATTCTTATAATAGATGCCGTCGTTGAAGGCGCGGGGGGTCATGCCCTCGTTGATAACGATCTGGGCGGCGGCGTTCAAATAGTCCACAAAGCGCTGGTATTTGCCAGCGGTATACAGGCTCTCAAAGCCCATGGTGGAAGACAGGTCATTGGCATACTCATCCGCGCCGATATTGAAGAAGTCGCAGCCCTTTTTGCTGAAATAGTCGGCGTACTTGGCCACGATGGCCAGGGCAAAAGCCACGGCCTCGGGGTCCTCCAGGTCGATGGAGCTCTTGGAGCTGCTGTAACGGAACTCCGGGAACGCCTCCAAAATGGCGCCCATGTGGCCCGGGGTGTTGATGCAGGGGACGATCTCGATATGGTTCGCCTTGGCGTAGGCGATGATCTCGTCCATGTCAGCTTCGTCCAGGTATTCGCCGCTACCATCACCGCCAGAGGGACCTTCGCCCAAGGCAGTGCTCAAATCATAGGTGCCGTATGTCGTCTCGATGGTCATGTCATCCAGGGCAAAGCGGAAGCCCTGGTTGTCGGACAGATACAGCTCCAGCTGGTTATAGCCGGCGTCGGCCATATTGTCGATGATGGCCTTGATACTGTCCACGCTGAAATATTTGCGGCCGGCGTCCAGGTGGACGATCTTATAGAAGCCGTCATCACCGGTGTCCCGGGCAGACTTCTTCTCTTCCACCGTGAAAGCCGCTTCCAGCTCAGCGGCAGCGGCCTCTGCTTCCGCCTTGGCAATGGCTTCCGCGGCTGCCGCTTCCTGCCGGGCCCGCTCTTCCTCAGCGGCCTTGAGGGCTTCTTCCTCCGCGATCTGCTCCGGCGTCTTTTCGCCGGTGATGGGAGACAGCTCGTCGCCGACCTGCTCTTCGAAGGTCTTCTCGCCCTCTTCCTCGCCAGCAGCGGGCTGCTCGCCGGTGCTGGGGTCGGCAGGGACGCTGGGGTCGCCTTCACCGGGCTCCGTGGGCTCCGCAGGCTCCGTGGGAGCGCTGGGGTCCGTGGGTTCGGTGGCTTCGCCGGTCTCGCCCTCGCCGGGCTCCGCGGTGTTGCCAGTATCAGGCTCCGTGGGAGCGCTGGGGTCCGCGGGCTCGGTGGCTTCACCGGTCTCGCCGGTCTCGCCAGCCTGCTCCTCGCCGGTGCCCGCGGCCGTTGTATCGCCGGATGCGGGGGACTGTTCCTCCACGGCGGCGCCGGGCTCCTCGCTGATCTCATCCGCCAGTGCCGTCATGGGCAGCAGGCTCAGGATCATGCAAAAGGCCAGCAGCAGGGACAGGCCCTTTTTCAGTCCGTGTCTTCTCATAGCATTGAACCTCCTCGGTTTTTCTTGATCTACTTGATCTATATGCAAATGCAAATCATATTCACATGGATTTGCAGGTTAAGGGAATCTACTGGCCCAATGTGGCCAGCTCTTCTTTCGCCAGACGCTTCATCTCTTCCGCCATCCGGCACAGATATGTGGGGATGCCCCCCGCGCTGCCCGTCTCCGTCATGGCCATGGCGGCACAGGCGTGGCACATGGCCTGGTTGGCGCAGCCCAGACAGACGCCGGACACCGCCACCGCTTCGGCTTCCTGCACGAGTTTCGCCCAGGCCTCCGCAAACGGGAGGGCCGTGATATCCACCTTCGGCGTGGGCATCATGCCGCAGGGCGTCATCCAACCGTCCCAGGTGATCCAAAAGGCGGCGTTTCCCGCCCGGCAGGCGATCTTTCCGTCCACCGGGTCCACGCACTGTTCGTCCAGACCAGGGGGATCGATCAGGCCCCGCTCCGCGTTTTTCAAAAAGCGAATGTATCGTTCATTCCCCTGCTGGTACTGATACCTTTTAAAATGATACCAGGCCGCCTCCCGCGGTGTGAACCGCTGGTTCTGCCCGACCATGGTCGGATCCCGGCGCAGCGGAGGGAACATGTAGGTATTGACTTCCAGGATCAGCTGCCGCTCCCGGGCGTACCGGCAGAGCGCTTCCAAATCTTTGGCATTTGCCGGGGTCAGCGAGCAGTTCAGCTTCACCAGGACGCCGGCGTCCCGCAGGCCGCTGATGGCCCGGTCTACGCGGTCAAACATCCCGTCTGCCCGGCACAGGGCACGGTACGTCTCGTCCCTGGCGCCGTAGAGGGTGATGTTGACGCGGGTGGGCGGATCGGCTTGCAGCCGCCGGATGGCCTCGCCGTCGATAAGGGTGCCGTTGGTGTTGATGGACACCAGGAAACCCATGGCGGTCAGCTGTTCGTACAGCTTCCAGAAATCCGGCCACAAGAACGGTTCGCCGCCGGTCAGCAGCAGATACAGCATCCCAGCCTTTTTGGCCTGTCGGGCAATGTCCAGCCACTGCTCCAGCGTCATGATGGGGCGGTCGTGGGCAGCCACCTCTTGGGGCGTCTTGCGGACGTAGCACATTCGGCAGTTGAGATTGCACACCGGGGAGAGCTCAAAGGTCCCGCTGAGGGGAAGCCGCGCCCGGGACGCCTTTTGAAACAGGTACTGGGTCAGCGCCGCTTCATAATTCACTTCTTTACGTTCCATTTGCATCTTCCTTCAGAAGGTGGGACCGCAGGCACTCCACCGCCGCCCGGTCCGGTGTGCACCGCAGGGCATACACCGGAACCTCCGCCACCAGGCGGGCCAGCAGCGCGCAGACGCGCTCCACAAAGGCCGCGTTCCAGGTGTTGACCGTGGTGCCGGCGTACAGCTTTTGGAAAGCCGCCGGCTGAGACAGCCGGCTAATCCGGCAGTCACTGCCCTGCTCCAGCAGGACGATGGCCCGCACCGGGTGTTTTTCGTTCACGTAGCACCGGGAGGAACCAGCATAGGGCGAGCCATAGGCCAGCCAGCGGCCGCTGTCCGGCCGGAGGATGGTACGGTCCCCGTTGATGAGCCTGGCTTCCCCGTGCCGCACCCAAAGGTCCGCCTGGGTGGACTTCCCGATGCCAGACGGGCCGGAAAACAGGATGCCGCCAAAGGGCGACGCCACAAAGGAGGCGTGGAGAATGAGCCGGTCATACCAGAGCAGCAGCTCTTCCAGGGCGATATGGGACACGCAGTTCTGGCTCCCGGAGAAAAACCGCCAGTCACCGGAGAGGAACGACACGGTCTCCCGGCCGCTTTTCCAGTCCGCTTCCCCGACCGCGTAGGGGCGGTCCTGCTCTTTTCGGTCGTGGTAGCGGCGAATGTAACCGCCATCCCTGGGGAAGACGGAAAACGCCATGTCCGTGAACATCACGGGGCCGGTCAGCTCCGGCAGGTGGTCCACCTCCCGGAGATATACCTCCGCCGTCTCGCCGCCGACACTTCCCACGAAGGGGCGGAAGCTGTCCGCCAACTGGACCTCCCTGGGGGTATGCAGGCGGACGGTCACATCCGCGATGCCGTATTCCGTGCAGAAGCCCACGGGAGATCAGGACTGGAACAGACGGGGCAGGCTGCCGGCACCGTTGGTGTAGCAGTAGATCTCGCACTTTTTCGTGCAGCTAGTATTATCTACAAATCCACCGACAAATTCATTCTCCATATCGCCAAAGAAGGGACTACTGGAGTCACCTGTATGGAGCTCCACACTGCAAGTCCAAATATTTTCTTGATTCAATTTCAAGTCGCATGCCGCGATATGCTGTGACAACTCAAAGCTCTCAAAATAGAGCTCAGGCTTTACATATGTCTTCATGGTCTTCTCCTCTCGTTTTTCGGCCGGTGGATCGCGCGCCCGGCAACGAATTTATCTGCTCAGCTGTTACGGGTCACCCGTACAGCCGCTGCTTCACCCAAATAGCATTCCTCCGCCTGGATGGTAACGCTCTCTCCCTCGGGAATGCCCTCCACAGGATATGCGTACGTCGAACCCCCGAAATAGGTCCCGTCAAAAAGGCAGTGGCAATAAACGGTCAGGTCCGCAAGGTCTTCGTCCGTCAGGTTGGTCAGGGTCACAGCGATGCCCGCCGTCTCCACGGCCACCTGATCCGCCAGCAATGGCAGCTCCTCCGCAAAGGACGCCTCGCATTTCAGCTCCTTGCAGGTGTTGGCAGGCGTGAAGCCGCCATTGTCCCGGTCAAAGGCCCAAACCGTCTGCCCCGGAGGGATATCCGTCAGCTGGAATACCCGCTTTGTCCCATCCGCCAGCTTCGCGGTGAGCTTTGCGGAAGTCAGGTGCTCTTCCGATTGGTTGGTCACCGCCAGTGCGGCGATCTCCTCTCCGGCCTCACTGCTGCAGTCCGGATTTTCTCCGGAGTATTGAAACAGGGATGTAACGCTGAGCCGGTCCTCCGCCAGCAGGCAGGGAAACGAAACGTCCTCCTGCTCCCTTCCGCAGCCGCCCAGCGGCAAAAGCAGCGTGACCGCCAGCACCGCGGCAAACGCCCCACGGAGCTTTCTTTGCAGTTTCAAGTCAGGATCCCCACTTCCCGCAGCTGATGGACAAACGCCTTCACATCGGCGGCGGCAGTTTCCCGGTCCACCTGGTATTCTGCCAGCAGGGCATTGACCAGGTCCTCCTCGGTGCACTCCTCCTGGAGCCGCTGCCACAGCAGCAGACCGCTCTCGCTGAGGGTGATCATGCCGTGGAGCTTCAGCGCCGTCTGGCCGACCGGGATGAGAAGATTCTCTCCAGCGATCTCCCGAAGGACCACTTCACTTGTCGCTTTCAAATTTCTTTTCACCCCTTTTCCATGACAGCGGGAAACTTGTTCCCTTGGGAAAAACTACTTTTCCGCAAACGGACATAGTACTCCTATTGTCAGGATAATTACTGTTATGGTAGCACATTCCATTGGCAAATTCAAGCGTCCCGGCACAAGAAGGCTGCAAAATTTTGGGTTTTTTTCAGCGTGCTTTCAGCTTTCCGGAGTGCACCCACCCTTTCTCCCTTTTCCTTTCCCTTTTTGACTTTTTGCGCCCCTCCTGAGTTTCTTTCGTAACTATCTTCCTTCCCCTTATCCCATGGTTTTTTCCTTTTTTGATAAACCCAAGGCCGCCGTGGAAATTCCACGGCGGCCTTTCAGCATCAGTATGCGATCAGCAGGGGCTTACGGCAGGGCATTTGCAGGAACGGAGATGACCTCGCCGGGGTTGGCGGCGGAGTTCACCGTGGACCATTCCTCCTCAAACGCCGCCCAGTCACGGACAGGCAGGATGTCGGTCCAAACCTCGTAGGGCTCACCGTCCGCGTCGTACGCGATGTCGAACTCATGGGAGTTGGTGGCCTCCTGCATGTTGGCGTAATACCAGGCGTTCTTATCCATATTGTCGGGCCAGGTGATCATCTCGTCAGGCAGCAGGTGGTCCTTTTCGGGAGCACGGCCCAGCACGCGGTTGAAGATGGCCATGGCCTGAGCACGGGTGATGTTCTGGTTGGGACGGAAGGTGCCGTCGGAGAAGCCGTTGATAAGGGCGGCCTCAGCTGCCTTGTTGATATAATCCCTCGCCCAGTGGTCGGCAATATCAGTGAACTTGTCATCGCCGGAATAGACCACCTCAAAGAAGCGGACGGCGATGGTGGCAAACTGGGCACGGGTGATGGGCGCGGAGGGACGGAAGGTGCCGTCAGAAAAGCCCTCGATCACGCCGGCGCGGGTCATGGTGGAAACGGCCGCGTTGCACCAGGTGTCCGGCTGGACATCGGTGTAGGGGTTGCTCTGGCTCCACAGCTCATTGCGGGACTCGTCAGTGAGCATGCGGAAGTAAATGGTGGCCACTTCGCCGCGGGTGATGTTGGCCTCAGGATGGACCAGACCGTCCTTACGGCCGATGATATAAGCGTAGTGGTCGCTCTCATTCAAATCAGCCAGAGGGGGATCTTCATCAGGGATGACGGTCCCGCCGCCGCCACCGCCGCCGCCGAAGCGGTAGCCCAGGCTGGGCTCGGGGAAGCGGCAGCGCGCACCCTCATTTCCCACAGTGGGGATAATATCCAGATAGGCCTCCACGTTGGTCAGCACGTCGTGGTGGCCACTGGAAGCGTCATACTCAGCCAGCTCCGCGTTATAGCGCAGCGTCACCTTGCCGCCGCGGACGATATCCTGACCCAGGGTCAGGACAAAGTGCTCATTGGCGCCGGGGGTGTAGACCAGTCTGGAACCATCGGCGAAGGACCAGGTGTTCTCGGACACGCGGGTGCCGGTGTAGGTCTTGTCGCCTACCACCAGGGTGAAGCCATCCTCGGTGATGACATCAAAGTCGTAGGCCTCGGTCTCACCCTTATCGCTCTGGGTGCGGCCGATGACATCGGTAACGGTGCTGCCCTTGGGGACGATGATGCTCATCTTCTCCACGATCTGCTCCAAAACTTCGTCCAGGTCTTCCAGCTTCGTACTGGCCAAGCTCCGGGAAAGGCCGGTTTTGTCCTTGCCAGCGGCATATGCCACAAATTCGCCGGCCAGCTTCGTCAGGGCGGACAGGGAGGGCGTATCCGCATAATAGGGACGGCCAACCGTGAACAGGTTCACATCGCCGGGGATCTCATTCAGCTTCCGCGCGGCCCGGTAAATGCCGGTCTCAAAGTTGGTGTATGCCTTCGTATCCTTGATCTGCTGGACCGCGGCGGCCAGAGGCTCATGGGCGCTGGCATCACCGTAGGTCTCAGTTCCCGCGGTGGGCGCGGACGGATCTTTCAGCATATCGGCCAGAGACCTCAGTGCGGTGTAGCCGCCCTCGGCGGCGTCGTTGTTCATCAAAGACGCGGTCGCAGGCGTTCCGCCGGTATAGTAGCTGTTGTTGACAGCTTCATCGCCGTTCATCCAGAAATAGCTGCCGCCGTCGGTGATGAGGACCATGTACTTCTTGGTATTCTTGGGCAGGTTCGCACCTTCCAGGTCCTCGAGGCCGGACTTCAATCCAGCTTCCACGTTGCTGCCCACATCGATTTTGGCCATGGCATCCAGCAGCATCTTTACAGTAAAGTTGCTGCCATCATCGGCCACCAACCTCATGGGGATAGCAACCTCCGCCGTCTTGCCGAACACCGTAATGCCCGCATAGACATTGTCCAGCTTGCCTTTCAGATTCGCTTTAATGGAATCCATCATATCCTGGACCCACTGTGTACTGCTGACAACACCGTGCAGGCTGCTGGTGCCGTCCAGCACGAACTCCACCGCCACAGGGCTCTGATCAGAGGGAGCGGAAATGGTCAGGTTCAGGGTCGTCTCATTGTTTTTCAGTTCCGTGGCAGTCTTGCCCAGAATGACGCCCTGCGTATAGGTTTTCTGCGGCGGCTCCGGGCCGTTATAGACGGCTGTCTCCGCCGCAAGGGCGGATGGAATCATGCCAAGCAGCATGATGACAGTCAGAATCCCCGCTAAGACTCTGTGTTTTCGCATGATTTGATACCTCCATTTACACGTTCGGCAGCTCCGGCGGTTCACCGGTTCGCCGGAGGACCTGCCAAAGGGCACAGGCCCACATATAAGTAAATTGATTATAGCACAACCTGTTTTCAACAGCAACCTCAAAACCGCGTTGAATTGGATAATTTTTTCAGTTTCATTTTCATTTTTTGCAAGTTCCTGCGCCGCTTCCCTAAAAATCCATGGACAGCCGCTCCGACTCCTCACGGCCCAGCTCCCGCACCCGCCGGTCCACGATCCGGTACACCCGGCGGCACATGCCCAGCACGCTGGGCCGGTGGGTTGTGACGATGACGGTGCGGTCGGGCCGCCCGGTCATGAGGTTGCGCAGCACCTGCCGCTCCGTGGCCACATCCAGGGCGGAGGTGGCCTCGTCCAGCAGCAGCACAGGCGCGTCCTTCAAAACGGCCCGGGCGATGGCAAGCCGCTGGGCTTGTCCCTCGGAAAGGCCTCTGCCCCGCTCTCCCACACCGCTGTGGATGCCCTCCGGCATCCGGGACACGAATTCCCAGGCGCAGGCCAGGCGCAGCGCCTGCTCCAGTTCCTGGTCCGTAGCATCCGCCTTCACCATGCGCAGGTTGTCCGCGATGGTGCCGGAGAGGATGGTGTTGCCCTGGGGCACATAGGAAAAGAGGTGCCGGGTCTCCGCGTTCATCTCCGCTTCCAGGCCGCTGGCGCTCTTCAGGAACACCCTGCCCCGGTCCGGCCGGACCAGGCCCAGCATCAGGCGGATCATGGTGGTCTTCCCCTCACCGGAGGGGCCCACCAGCGCCACGATCTCCCCCGGCTCCGCGTGGAAGGCGGAGCGCACAAGGACCGGCTCCGCCGGGTCATAGCCAAAGTCCACGTCCTCCACCCGGACGGCGAAGCCCCCCTCTCCCCGGCAATCCAGATCACTGCCGGAGATATGGGGCTCCTTGGGAAGCTCCGTCAGCTCCCGGATGCGCCGGGCGGAAACGGAGCTGGTGAGAAACGCGGGCACCACGCCCACCAGGCTGCTGAACGTGGAGGAGAGCTTGGAACTCTGGGATAAAAACAGCGTCATGGTGCCGTAGACGATCTTCCCGCTCCACAGCAGGTACAGGCAGTACCCAAAGCCCGCCAGCTGCACGGCGGAGCCCAGCAGGGAGATGGCCGCGTCCGTCTTGATGCTGAACAGGTTATAGTCCAGGCTGGCTTTTTTGAAGGTCTCCTGCCGCTGCCGCAGGCCGCGGCCATACTGGCCCATGATGCCGAAGCTCTTGATGGTGTCCACATTATAGAAAGTCTCCACCTCATAGGCCATCAGCTGGCTGCCCAGCTCCTTCATCCGCTGGTTGTGCCGCCGCATGCGGCCCAACAGATACCGGGAGCTCACCAGCAAAAACGGCGCGCTGGCCAGGGCGATGAGGGCCATGACCCGGTCATAATGGAGGATGACGAAAAACGTGGCGATGAATGTATACAGGCTCACCAGAAGGTTCGGCAGCCAGCCGATGGCGTTGCTGGCCACGGTGCTCACATCGCTGTTGAAGCGGCTGAGGAGGTCGCCGCTGCTGTAACGGCTGAGGGACAGCCAGTCGGCGTCCAGCACTTTATCGAACACAGAGGCCTGGATATCGTTGCTGACGAAAATGCTCACCTTGGCGGACACCCGGGAGACCAGGCTCCGCAGCAGCAGACTGGCCAGGGCCGATGCCACCATGACCGCCGCCATGGCGCCCAGACGGGAGGTCTGGTAGCCGGTGATGATGTCGATGGCGTACTTGCTGGCCACCGCCGACACCAGCCCCAAAGAGGCGCTGGCCACGCCCAGGACCAGATAACAGACCACTGCCCATTTATACCGCTTCGTGTGGGCCAGGATCCACCGCCAGTCCTCCAGCAGCTGGCCGAAGGTCCCCTCCCGCCAGCGCCGCAGCAGCGTGGCCAGGGCCTCGGAGCCCAGGGCCGTCCGGTCATGATCCGGCTGTGTCATGGTCACGCCCTCCTCTCCTGAACATACGGAAATACACGCCGTACAGCCGCCGCAGCAGGGGCCGCAGCGGCAATAGCCGCAGCCAGGGACCGGCAAAAAAGTCCCACCAGAAGTCCCCGGGCCCGATCCAGCGGCCCTTGCGGCACACCTGCGTCACCACGGCGAACACCTGTCCGGGGCGGATCGGTCCCTCCACTTCCTGCTGGCCGTCCCCCACCAGGAAGTATCCGCCCTTCTCCACCCGCAGGACCCGGTGCATGACATACTCCCCGCTCTCCCGGCGGAAAAAGGCCATGTCCCCCGGCTTTAAAGGCGCGGCGGGCTTTTGAAAGCTGATCTGGTCCCGCCCATGGATCAGGAAGGGGGCCATGCTGTTGCCCGTGACGGTAAGACTGACGCTCTCCCCTTGCTCCAAAAGCTCCATCAGCACCGGCAGGTAGGTGTGGATATCCACGATGCGCTTTTTCGGTTCCATGGCTCCCCTCCCCTCTCTGAAAAAGAGAAGAAGCTGCCCGGGACTTCTCCGGCAGCTTCTTCCCGGCCGTGCGCTACAGCTCCTCCGCCTTGCTCTTGCGGCGGGCATTGTACTTTCCATAGCCATAGCCGCCGTAACCGTAGCCATAGCCGTAACCGTAGCCGCCCTGCCCGGGCTGCACGCCGTTGAGCACGCAGCCGACCATCCGGGTGCCGCTTTCCGCCAGGAACTGCAGGCTGTCCATGATGTGGGACACCTCCACGGCGCCGGCGCGGATCACATACAGGGTGCAGTCCGCCAGCCGGGCTACGCCGGCACTGTCCGCCAGGATGCCGCAGGGCGGCGTGTCCAGCACGATGTAGTCTGCCTCCTGCCGCAGCGTGTCCAGAATGGCGCCCAGCCGGCGGGAGCTGAGCTGCCGCCGGGGGTCCGCCGCGCTACTGTCCCCCGCCAGCAGGGCGAGGCGGCTGTGGTCCAGACGCAGCAGCTCCTTCGTTGGCTCCGCGGTGAGGTCTGCCAGCAGCTCCGGCATGCCCTTGGAGGCCTGCCGCACCCCCAGTGCCTTTTTCACAGAGGGATTGCGCAGGTCCAGGTCCACCAGGATGACCCGCGCTCCGTTTTGACTGAGGGTCAGGGCCAGGTTCACCGCCGCCGTGGTCTTGCCCTCTCCGGGCAGCGTGCTGGTGACCATGACCACCTTGGCCCGCTGCTTCTGTGCCTCCCGCAGGAATTTGATGCGCATGCTCCGCACGCTCTCCCGGAAGGCGCCGTCCACCCGCTGGTTCAAAACAGAGATGCTTTTATCAATGGCATTGCCCCGCCGCTTGAACGTGACCTTGGGCAATGTGGCGATACAGGTCTGGTTCAGCTTCCGCCGGATATCCTCCGGGTCCCGGATGCTGCGCCGGGTGAAGGCGTACATCAAAATGACCAGCAGCCCCAAAAACGCCCCCAGAAAAGCGCCCTTGCAGACAGTGGGAACGGGCCGGAACGCATTGTAGGGCTCCGCGGCCACCTCCGGCTGCGTCAGAACGTTCATCTCCGTGTTGCCGATGACGTAATCCGCCACCTGGGGATACACCTCCGTCACCGCCACCAGGATGTCATAGGCGTCCTGGGCCGACGTGCTGGTGACCCGCAGGGAAAACAGGCTGGTGTTATCCACCGTCTGGGCGGTGATATTGCCGTTGATCCAACTCACGCCCATGGCCTGACGCAGCTTGCTTTTCATCAGGTCTGACTGGACCAGGTAAGGAAAGGTCTTCGTCAGCTGCTCCGCCGTGGCCTTGTTGTAATAGCTGGTGCTGCCGCCGATGTCCGTCAGGGAGGAATCTGCCGTCCGGATGGTAAATGTCACCTGGGAGGCGTACATGGGCGTATAGCTCCGCCAGGCCCGCAGGCCCAGCAGGCCGCCGCAGACCGCCGCCAAAAGGAACGGCAGCCACCACAGCCGGCAAAAAGCCTTCCAAAACTCCTGAAGGACCCGGAAAATGTCGATCTTCTCCAGTTCTTCCTGGTCTTTTTTAAGCTCTTCCATGAGTCCCCTCCGACTGCTTGTCCGTCATTTTTCCGCTTTTGGACTTTTGACTGTAATATTCGCCGTAGCCATAACCGTAGCCATAGCTGTAGTGGTCATTGGAGAAGGGCACACCCCGCACATCATTGAATACGCAGCCCAGCAGCTCCGCCCGGCATTGGTTCAGAACATCCACCGTGTCATTGATGCGCCGGGCCGGGGTCACGTCCTGGCGCACCACCAGCAGCGACAGATCCGCCCGGTCCGCCAGGGCCTCCGCATCGGAAAACAGGGCCGTGGGCGGGGAATCGATGACGATGTAGTCCATCTCCTCCCGGGCCTTATCCAGCAGATCCCCCATCTCCCGGGAGGCGATCAGCTCCGCGGCGCCGTCGCTGCTCTTGGTGGAAAACAGGGTGTACAGGTTCTGCCTTTCCAGCAGCTTCGGCTCATAGGGCGCCATGCCCTGGAGGATATCCGCCAGCTCCACCGCCGGCTTGCAGTGGAACAGCTTATACTGGGCGGCTTTGTGGAGGTCCGCGTCGATGAGCAGCACCTTCCGCCCCCCCTGGGTCAAGGACAGGGCCAGGTTGGCGGCCACAGTGGACTTGCCCTCGTTCTCCGCCACGCTGGTGACCAGGATGACCTTCCGCTCCCCATGACGGGCGGCATAGTCCACCTTTGTCCCCAGCTTGTAGACCTCCTCCGTGAAATAGAAGCTGGCCACCGGCATGGTGATGAGCAGGCCCTTGTTGGCCTTTTTCAGTTTTGTGCGCAGGGTCTTGTTCTTTTCCTCATGGTGAATGGTGGCAAACAGCTTCACGTCCAGCTTCCGCCGCACAGCCTCGGAGGTCTGCACCGTGTCAGACAGGACGGCAATAGCCAGCAGCAGCACCATCATGGCGCCGGCGCCGCCTATGAAGGCCCGCTTCAGGAGCTGTCCCCGGTCCACGGGATTGGAGGGCCGCACCGGTACGGAAGGGCTGTCCAGCTCTTTCAGGATCACGTTTTGGAACACGTATTCCGAGACCGTGTCATAATTGTCCAGCAACAGCTGCAGTGTCCGGAAGGCATCCTCCGGGGAGTCGGCCGTCACCCGCAGCGTCAGGATGTTCGTCTCCGGCAGGACGGAGGCCGTCAGCCGGCCGGGCAGGCTGCTGGTGCCCAGCTTGCTGCTGGCGATGCCGCCGAACATATTGCTTTCAAACAGCTTGGTAAAGGTGTCCGCGATCTCCGAGGACATGTTCAGATTGGACAAAACGGAGGAATATCCGCCGCTTTTCACGCTGACCGCCATGGTGGCACTGGCCGTATACTCCGGCTTGTACAGGTTTTGGACCGCCGTCTCGGTCAGCATGGCCGCAATGAGGCCCGCCGCCACCACCAGCAAAATGTCCCGGCCCAGCCGGCGCAGCAGGCAGAACAGATTCAGGTCCGTCCATCGAAAATTCTGTTGTTCATCCATATTCGTTTCCTCACTCGGTCACAACATAGAGGACGGCGGAGCCCACGGTCCCGTTTTCTCCCACGCAGGAATAGGTCACCCGGCTGACGCCGGCGGACAGTCCGCCCTCCGGCATTTGGATGGCCACGTCCTCTGCCGCCCCGCCGCTGACAGAAGCCAGATAGGCACTGGCGTCAAAGCGCTCTCCCACCTTCCGGTACACCAGATACTGCGTCAGGGTGATGCGGGGCTCGCCGGCGGCGTAATTCCGCACCACCACGTCCATGGTGAGGGAGGCGGTGTCGCCCAGGCTGTTGGTGACCTCAAAGGTCACGGGATACGTGCCCTCGTAATAGGGAGAGAGGTCATTGGAGTTCACCTTGATGCGGTCCGACAGGTCGCCGTCCACCACGTCCGTGGCTGTCAGCCGGTCCTTGATGCGGACGCTGCTGCCCATGGAATAGCGCAGCTCCTTGGACAGGGCAAAACGAGGCGGCGTATAGTCCGTGTATTGCAGGGTCCGGCTGCGGCTGGTCACATGATGGTCGCTGTCCACCACCACGTAGGTGACGGTGATATCGCCGTCAGCGGCGCGGTCGATCCCCTCCAGCAGCAGCTGGTCCGTCAGGTCGCCGTCCTTTTCATCATAAGCGGTCACATCCCGCATCAGCACCTCGGTGCCGCTGTCCTTCACAGACAGCACCAGCGGCTCCTCCGGGCAGTCGATGACAGGGATGGTCTTGTCCTCGCTCCAGACCTGATAGGCCGTGGAAGCTCCCAGGGCCGCCGCCGAAAGTAGGAAGCAGACCAGGGTGATGATGCGAAGTTTTCTCATACGTTCTCCTTGGGATGTTCAAAATTCCGCCAGGACCGGCCGGACGGGCCGGTCCTCCAGGATGCGGCGCGGGTTGTCCCGCAGCAAAAAATCCGCGATCTCCGGCGAATCAAAGTCCGCCGCATACGCCCAGGCTTCCTCCATGCGGGTCGTCCTGCGCCAGGGACTGTGGGCGTCGCTGCCCAGCAGGTGGACGCAGCCCTCCCCCAGGCACCAGCGGGCCGTCTGGGCCGCCCGCCGGCCAAACCGGCCCAGAAGGCTTCCCTTGTTGACTTGCAGGGCGCAGCCCATTTCCGCCCACCGCAGCAGGCGCTCCGGCCGCGGCTGGACAAAATGATACCGCTCCGGGTGGGCCACCACCGGCACCACGTCGGCCTCCAGCAGTTCTCCCAGCATCCGCTCCGCGAAGTCCGGCTCCTCATCAAAGCCGAATTCCACCAGCAGATACCGGCTGCCGCCCAGAGTCAAAAGCCGCCCCTCCCGCAGATGGCGGGGCGTCTGCTCCGTTACGAACACCTCCATGCCCGTGTACAGCCGCAGGGGGATGCCCTCCCGTTCCAGCAGCCGCTCCAGGCCGGTGAAGCTGTCCATCAGACGTTCGTCCGCAAAGTTTTCAAACTGTCCGGGCACGCCGCAGTGGGGCGTGGCGGCCAGGGCCGTGACGCCGCTTTCCGCCGCCATGCGGGCCATCAGGCAGCTCTCCTCCTCGGAGGCGGCGCCGTCGTCCACCTCCGGCAGGATATGGCAGTGCAGATCGATCATGCTGTCCTCCGCCGTGTCAGCCGTTCTGGAATTCCTCCAGGTAGGCCGCCTTTTTCAGGCTCTTTTCGTTCTGGTACGTCTCCTCCACCTGCTTGGCCAGGGAATCGTCCCGTCCGGCTTCCTTCAAAAGCTCCCGCAGGCGGGACACCACCTGGGCCACCTGAGCGTCGCATTCCTTTTCCAGCTCTGTCAGCTGGTCCAGCTTGTCATAGACCACCTGTTTGCGGTTTTCCTCCGTGTGCTCGCCGGCGGTATACTCGTCAATGGCGGATTGGGCGATGGTCTCCAGCTTGCCCACATAGGTGCTCCGCAACACGTACATGGCAGCGATCTGCTCCTGAATGGCCTGATCGGTTTCGGACTGGGCCCCGGCCTCCTGGGAGCCATTTCCCTGCTGGCCGGACGCTCCCTCCGGCGACGCCGCCAGGGGCGTCTGTCCCTCCAGCAGTCTCTTGGCCGCCTCCTCCGTTGAGAGCGTTCCGTCCGCCAGCTGGGCGATCTCCTCCTGGGAGAAGGTATAGCCCTGGATATTGTACTCCGCCATGGCGTCGCTCAGAGCCTGCTCATTGTCCTGGAGCCTTTGGTCGATGGTATCCTTATCCAGGGTCAAGCCGTAGCGCAGAGCGTTGATATTGTTCCACTGCCATGCCGTCAAGGCCGCGGCGCCTGCCGCCAGGACACCCACGATACCAAATGCGATCTTCACGCCTTTTTTCATTGCTCGTTCCTCGCTTTTACACATTCTGTACAAGGGCCAGGTCCTCCAAATGGGCAGCCTGTCCCTCCCGGACGGCCTGGATGGCCTCCCGGTTCACATCTTCCGGGCTGCGGAAGGTGGGCACCAGCTGGTGGAGCACCTGGAATATCTGCTGGCGGCTTCCGGTCTCCACAACGGCGGCCAACTCCTCCAGCCAGTCCTTCAGGTCACTTTCTTCGATGATGGGCTTTTCCTCCACGAATATCTTTTCATTTTCCGTCCTGCGCAGGTCCGCGCTCTGGGTCAGCAGCTCCTCATAGAGCTTCTCACCGGGCCGCAGGCCCACCTCCTCGATTTTGATGTCCACATAGGGCGTGTAGCCGGACAGCCGGATGAGCTTTTCCGCCAAGTCCAAAATGTGGACAGGCTCCCCCATGTCCAGCACATAGACCTCGCCGCTGCGGGCAAAGGAGCCGGCCTCCAGCACCAGCTGCACCGCCTCCGGGATGGTCATGAAATAGCGGATGATCCGCTTGTCCGTAATGGTGACGGGGCCGCCGTAGGCGATCTGCTTTTTAAACAGGGGGATGACGGAGCCGTTGGAGCCCAGCACATTGCCGAAGCGCACCGCCGCGAACTCCGTGCGGCTGCCCGCCCGCAGACCCTGCAGCACCTGTTCGCACAAGTACTTGGTCGTACCCATGATGTTGGTGGGATTCACCGCCTTGTCCGTGGAGATCAGCACAAACTTCTCCGCTCCGTATTTTTTCGCGGCGGAGGCGGTATTGTAGGTGCCGAACACATTGTTTTTAATGGCCTCCTCCGGACAGTTCTCCATCAGCGGCACATGTTTATGTGCCGCTGCATGAAATACCAGCTGGGGCTGGTATTTCGCGAAGATCCGGTCGATCTTCTTTCGGTCCCGCACCGACGCGATCTCCACTGAAAGAGGGAAATCCGCACCGTGAAGATGCAAAAGGTCGTTTTGCAGATCGTAGGTGGTATTTTCCGCAATGTCCAAGATCACCAGCTGCCGGGGGGCATATCCGGCGATCTGGCGGCACAGCTCCGAGCCGATAGACCCGCCGCCGCCAGTGACCAGCACGGTCTTGCCGCAGATAAACTTCTTGATGCGGCAGTTGTCCAACTGAATGGCCTGCCGGCCCAGCAGATCCTCGATCTGCACCTCCCGGACGCTGGCCGCCAGGGAGGTCTTTTCCCCCTTCAGCTGGGACATGGGGTCCGACAGGATGTGGAGGCGGCAGTTGGTGGCGGCACACAGCCGCAGGATCTCCGTCTGCCGACGGGGGGAAAGGTTGGGAATGGCCAGGATGATCTCTGTCACCGGCGTGTTCTGCAGCAGCTCCCGTAGGTCGTTGATAGGGCCCAGAACGGGAACGCCCAGCACCCGCTTGCCCACTTTATCCGGTGCGTCGTCCACCAGGCAATAGGGGATATAGCGGCCCTGGGGATTGTTCACCAGCTCTCCCAGCAGCGACACCCCCACGGCGCCGGCGCCGATAATGGCCGCGTGGCTGCGCCCCTCCGCGGAGCGGCTGGTGATCTTCGTCCGGTATGTACGGTACACGAACCGCATCACCAGCATGGCCAACAGCGCCAGGGATGAGCCCGTCAAGGCCTGAGTGATCCAGATGCGCTCGGTGCCCAGCAGCAGATTCACGCCGCTGTACAGCAGAAAGCCCAGGCTCATGCCCATGAGCAGCACGAAATACTCCCGGCTCTCCGCGTAGCGCCAAAGGGTGTTGTACGTCCGGAACACCAGCTGGAACACCAGGACACAGACCGTCAGCAGGCCGATGTGGAGCACCAGATTGATGAGATGGATGTCCCTGCGCAGAAGCGACGGGAGAAACAGGAGAAAGTTGAACATGAAGATCAGGCAAATATCCGCCGCCAGGACGATCTGCCCGCGAAATCGCGACAATGACACACGCTTTCTTCCCTTCCAGAAAAAGTTCTATTACGCCAGTATCTGTTTTATTATATCTCCGCTATCTGGCAAAGTCAAATATATATGTCAAATATTCCCATAAAATTGTCGCTATTTTGTAACCGTGCTTTTGTTAGGTATTCCCCGCCCTGCTGCCTCCGGTATTTCCGGCAAAATGCCGGAGAGACGCGGTCCTTCCGCCGCGCATGGCCAAAGCGAGACGTTTGACACGAAAGGGGCTTTGCCGCTCTCCCAGCGTGCCCAGACGTGTCCCGCCTCCGGCATCCGTAAAATGGCCGCTCTGACCACCCAGTAACAGGACGCCATCAACCTCACTCTGAGAGAGCCGGATTTTGGCACCCCACCGGTCCCCGGCTGATTGCCGCGTCCTGAAACGCGCCGCGCAAAAACGGGAGGGACCTGCGTCCCTCCCGCTCCCTTTCGTTCATCGGATCACCCGGTATTTTTTCAGCAGCTCCACCCGCTGAGTGCCAATGGAAAGGCTCTCCCTGGCGGACTCCGTCCCCCCGCTCTGGTTCTGATAGCGGCCGATCCGCTGGACCCATGCCGCCGGCAGCAGCCAGGGATACCGCTCCAGATACGGATAGGCCCTGAGCAGGTCCTTCCGGGGCGGGAACACCGTCCGCAGCACCCGGTGGGCGCCCCCGCCGCTGCCGGTGCCGGCCTTCACCGCGTTGAGGGTGATGAGGCTGCTGTGCTGCCGGGAAAGGGAGCTGCTGCCGTAGATGCCGCTGGCCAGCAGGTCCGCCAGCAGGTCGCCGCAGTCCAATTCATCTCCAAAGCCGGCCATCCAGGCCTCCGCCGCCTCCGGATACCGGGAAACGCCCAGGTGTTCCCGGCCAATGGCCAGCAGGTTGGCGGCAAACACATCCGCCCGGGCCTTGGCCAGCCGGTCCGCCAAACGGTTCCAGTTCACCTCCGCGCCATAGGCCTCGGTAAACAGGCAGATATCGCACACCTGCCGGATGCCGAAGCCCGAGTGGAGAAAGTGCTTGAAGCTGTGAAGAATGAGATACAGCAAGTGGGACTCCGGACATAGAGACCACACGTGCCCGCCTTCCACCGGCACTTCCACAGCGCATGTGAACGCATCGTCAAAAAAGCGGTTCAGTCCGCCGTACACCTCCGAGGACGCCGGAAACAGCGTCCGGTGGAGCTCCAGATACAGTCCTGTCCGGCTGTCCCGGCAGGCCAGCACCTGCTCCGCGTCCGGGTCCTCCACCGTCATGCCGGCCTTCCGCAGCACCGCCAGCACCGTGGGCAGTTCCTCCCCCGCCACCAGCAGGTCCTCATCCGCGGAGATCCGCAGGTCCGGCTTCGGATACAGCTCCCGGCACAAGATCCCTTTCACCACCAGGGGGCGGGTCCCTTTTTCCAGCAGCTTTTGGTATAGCTCCAGGAAGATGGCGCTGCGGTGGAACTGCACCGTCATGGTCTGCACGGCGGTTTTCCGCACCGCCGCCAGAATGGCCTCTCCGCCGCCGGTCCGCAGCGCGGGCGCCAGGGCGTCCGCCGCCATGGGCAGCACCTTCTGCTGGGCCGCCGCCTCCCACAGCCGCGCCCACTCCTCCTTTTCTGTCAGCAGGAGCCGGGCCGGCTCACTCTGCAAAAACGCCCGCAGGGCCTCCAGCAGCTGCTGTTCATACCGTTCCACAGGCGCTTTCACCTCGTTTCCTTTACCGCAAGTTCAAGATCACGATCTCCGGTGGATCCCACATCCGGGGCAGCTTCTCCCGGTGGGTGCCAAGACCGCTGGTGATAGCCAGCTGAATGTTGTCCTTTTTATACAGGCCGTGGACATACTCCGGAAACAGCCCCTGGTCCCCGCCGAATACGCCGCCCAAAAACGGCAGCACCACCTGACCGCCGTGGTCATGGCCGCTGATGACCAGCTCCACATCCCAGGCAGCGGAGGCCTCCCCAAACACAAAGCTGTCCGGCCGGTGAGCCAACAGGATGCGGTACCGGTCCGTATCCTGAAACTCCGACAGAAAGCCGTACACCGCCGGGTCCATGCGGGCGGGGTCACAGGTGTTGAAGTCATCCAGCGCAAAGGCGTAATCGTACAGCCCGCCCAGGCGAAGACGCTGGCCGTTCACCGTCAGGTCCACGAAGGAACGATTCAGCACCACAGCGCCGGCGGCGGTGAGCTCCGCCTCCAGGAGTGAGGTCCCTTGCTCCATGTATTCCAGTTCATGGTTGCCCCAGGCATAATAGACCGGCGCGATGTCCGCCAGTCGCCTCACCAGCGCGCACACCCGGCCGCTGTCCCGGGAGTAGCTGTTGAGCATGTCCCCGTCCAGCAGGATAAGGTCCGGTCTCTCCGCCGCCGTCAGCTCCGCCAAACGGCGGTTGTCTTCGCCAAAGTCCATGTCATGAAGGTCGGAGAGCACCGCCAGCCGCACCGGGCTGTCCAGCCGGGACAGCTCCACCGTCCACGTCCGTGTCGCTGGGTGGTGGTAGGACTGCCACAAGCCCCAGGCGCACCACAGCGCAAAGCAGACCAACAGCCCCAGGCAGACCCGCTTAGCCTGCCGCAGCCGCCGTCTCCGCTGTCCTGTGTACCGCATATCCGCCCCCCGCGTTATTGAAAAATAGATGTATTATTTTATCATGCCGCTGTCTGAATGTCCACTGTTTTACGGAAAACGCAGTCATTCCGCCGATACCAGGTATGGGCATTCTGCGCACTTGCCCGCGGTCATTTTTTATAGTATAATTTTTATACTGCCACGAATCAAGGAGAATCGCTTATGAAAACAGCCATTGTTTACTATTCCAGACATCATGGCAACACGAAACAGCTTGTGGATGCCCTGGCGGGAGCCTTTGGCGGCATAGACCTGATCGACGCCGCGGCCGCGGAGGATGCCAGCCTGGGCAGCTATGACCGGATCGGCTTCGCCTCCGGCATTTATTATTCCAAGTTCCACAAAAGCGTCCTGCGTCTGGCAGAAGCATGCCTGCCCGCGGGAAAGCCGGTATTTTTTCTTTACACCTGCGGGACAAAAAACCAGAGCTACACAAATGCCATCTCCCGGATCGCCCGCGCGAAAAACGCCGAGATCCTCGGCGAATACGGCTGCCTGGGCTTTGACACCTTCGGCCCCTTCCGGCTGGTGGGCGGCATTTCCAAGGGCCACCCCTCCCCGGAAGATGTAGCCGGCGCGGTCCGGTTCTACCAAAGCATCTCCGAATAAGCTTCCCAGGCAGTCCTTTTCCACACGCCTTTATTTTATCAGCCATGCCCTCGCCGGAGAGGACATGGCCGCAGCCGCCGCGGAGGCTTTCTCCGTCATCCGGCAGCGGCATTCCAAAGATTGAGTTTCAGGAGGAATCACACAATGGTCACCATGGCACAGCGCATTGAAACCCTGCGGACAGAGCGGAACCTCAGCCGCCCCGCCCTGTCCTCCGCTCTGGGTTTCCCCAAAAACGCGGCGGAAAAATTTGAGACCGGGCGGCAGACGCCCTCTCAGGACCAGCAGAAAAAGCTGGCGGAGTTCTTCGGCGTTACCCTGGCCTATCTCCGAGGCGAAGCGGATGTTCGGGAAGAAGGTCAGGGCACCTGGCTGGAGCAAGCCTACGCCGAGGAGACCCCCGCCCCCGCACCGGCGCCCAAGCGGCCCGAGGCTCCGGTGGTGGTCCAGTCCTCCGGCGGCGGTCAGGACAGTGCCGTGTTCAGCGCCCTGCTGAACAGCAAGTCCTTTCAGAGCGTGGTCCGCGCCGCGGTGCTGGACGTGCTCCGCTCCCCCGATGGACAGGCCCTGCTGCGGCAGGCTGTCCGCAGGGAACTGGGGAAATAATACGAAGGCCGCTGTTCCTCCGCGGATCGGAGAACAGCGATCTTTCTCTGCCCTATTCCAAAAGCGCCTGTCCTGCTTAGGACGGGCGCTTTCCGAGAATCTTTTTTCCATTCTTTTCATCCCTTGCTTCCATTGTACCAGAAAATCCACGCCTTTGGCGTGGTCCTTTGACAAGCTGAAAGGAGCGGCACCCGAGATCGGGTACCGCTCCTTTTTTATGATGCTGTGCCGCACAGATAAGCGTCAGGCAGAGGCTCAGCCCTCAGCCAGCTTCTTGTATCTGGCGTAACGATTAGCGCAGAACTCCTGGGCCTCCTCGAACAGCTCCTTGGCAGTCTCGGGGAATGTTCTGGTCAGAGAGGCGAACCGGGTCTCGCCCATCATGAAGTCCAGCAGCTGGCCGTTGGGCTCCTTGCTGGTCAGGATGAAGGGATTCTTACCCTCGTCCTTCAGCTCGGGCACATAGCGCCACAGGGGCCAATAGCCGCACTCGCTGGCCTGCTTCTCCTCCAGCTGGACCTGGCCCATGCCCTTGGAGATACCGTGGTTGATGCAGGGTGCGTAAGCAATGATGAGGGAGGGACCATGATGCGCCTCGGCTTCCTTCAAAGCCGTGATGAGGTGCTGCTCGTTGGCGCCCATGGCAACCTGGGCAACATAGACGTTGCCATACGTCATGGCGATAGCGCCCAGATCCTTCTTGCCGGTCTTCTTACCGGCGTTGGCGAACTGCGCCACAGCGCCCAGCTGGGTGGCCTTGGAAGCCTGGCCGCCGGTGTTGGAGTACACCTCGGTATCGACCACCAGGATGTTCACGTCAGCGCCGGAAGCCAGGACATGGTCCAGACCGCCGAATCCGATATCGTAAGCCCAGCCATCGCCGCCGTACATCCAGACGCTCTTCTTGGGCAGAACATCCTTGTTGGCCTTCATGAAGGCGATGTCATCAGAGGTCTCAGTAGTGGCGTCCAGAGCAGCCACGACCGCCTCGGACAGGGCGCGGGTCTTATCGCCGATATCACCCTCGGCCAACCAGGCCTCGATGGCGCTCTTCAGTGCGGCGTCGGAGGTGGCAGCCACCACAGCCTCGGCGTGGGCGGCCATCTGACGGCGCATCTGGTCGATGGACAGCTTCATGCCCAGCGCATACTCGGCGTTATCCTCGAACAGGGAGTTGGAGTTGGCGGGGCCGTGGCCCTTCTCGTTGGCCGCGTAGGGGAAGGAAGGCGTGGAGGAGCCCACGACGTAAGAGCAGCCAGTGGCAGAGGTAACGAACATCCGATCACCGAACAGCTGGGACATGAGCTTCATGTAGGGGGCCTCGCCGCAGCCGGCGCAGGCGCCGCTGAACTCGTACAGAGGACGCTCGAACTGAGAGCCGCGGACGGTGAACTTGTCCATGGGGTTGGCCTTGGTGGACAGGGTCAGCGCATGGTCCCAGTTCTCCTGCTCGGGCATCTGGGTCTCTAGCAGCTCCATGACCAGAGCCTTCTCCTTGGCAGGGCAGACGTTGGCGCAGGCGCCGCAGCCCTGGCAGTCCAGAGGATCGACCTGCATGCGGAAGGTCAGGCCCTCAAAGCCCTTGCCCTTGGCTTCCTTGGTGACGAAGGAGGCGGGCTTCGCAGCCTCTTCCTCCGCGTTCAGCAGGAAGGGACGGATGGCGGCGTGGGGGCAGACCAGGGCGCACTTGTTGCAGCCGATGCAGTTCTCGGGGAGCCACTGGGGCACCTTCACGGCGATGCCGCGCTTTTCGTACTTGGAGGTCTCAGAGGGGGTGACGCCGTCGGCGTAAGGCATGAACTCGCTCACGGGGATGGCATCGCCGGCCTGCTTGTTAACGGGGATCTGGATCTTACGGATGTAGTGCGGCAGGTTGGCGTCGGGAGCCTGGGTGTCGTCAGCCAGGGTCTTCCAGGACGCGGGAACATCGATCTTCACGGCGGCGTCAACACCCTTGTCAACGGCGGCGCAGTTCATATCGACGATCTTCTGGCCCTTCTTGGAGTAAGACTTGACGATAGCGGCCTTCATGTACCCCACGGCGTCAGCGATGGGGATGATGCCGGAGAGCTTGAAGAAGGCAGCCTGCAGCACGGTGTTGGTGCGGTTGCCCAGGCCCAGCTCCATGGCGATGGCAGTGGCGTCGATGGTGTAGAAGTTGATCTCACGCTCGGCGATCTGGCGCTTCACACGGTTGGGCAGGTTTGCCTCCAGCTCAGCGCCGCTCCAGCTGGTGTTCAGCAGGAAGGTGCCGTGGGGCTTGATCTCGGAGACGATGTCGAAGTCCTTGATGTAAGAGGGCTTGTGGCAGGCCACGAAGTCAGCCATGGTGACATAGTAGGTGCTGTGGATGGGCTCATGGCCGAAGCGCAGGTGGGACTTGGTGACGCCGCCGGACTTCTTGGAGTCATACTCGAAGTAAGCCTGGGCGTACTGGTCGGTGTGGTCGCCGATGATCTTGATGGAGTTCTTGTTGGCGCCCACGGTGCCGTCGGAGCCCAGACCCCAGAACTTGCAGGAGATGATGGACTTGCCGGCGGTGACGATGTTCTCGCCAACGGGCAGGGACAGGTGGGTGACGTCATCGTTGATGCCGACGGTGAAGTGGTTCTTCTTCTCACCCTGCATGTTGTCGAACACGGCCTTCATCTGGGCGGGAGTGGTATCCTTGGAGCCCAGGCCGTAGCGGCCGCACAGGGCCTCGATGTTGGTGCGCTTTCCTTCCCACAGGGCATCGCACACGTCCAGGTACAGAGGCTCGCCAGGAGCGCCGGGCTCCTTGGTACGGTCCAGAACGGTCAGGCACTTGCAGGAAGCGGGGATCTTCTCCAGCAGACGCTCCATGGAGAAGGGCCGGAACAGGTGGACCTGGATGAAGCCAACCTTCTCACCGCGCTCCACCAGATAATCAACGACCTCGGTCAGGGTCTCGCAGACAGAGCCCATGGCTACCACAACGCGCTCAGCATCGGGGGCGCCGTAGTAGTTGAACAGCTGATAGTTGCGGCCGGTGAGCTCGTTGATCTTGCCCATGTACTCCTCAACGATGGCGGGCAGCGCATCATAGGCGGTGTTGCAGGCCTCGCGGGACTGGAAGAAGGTGTCGGGGTTCTGCAGGGTGTGGCGCAGGGTGGGATGCTCAGTGCTCAGCGCGTGATCCTTGAATCTCTGAACGGCGTCCCAATCCAGCATCTTGCCCAGGTCCTCATAGTCCAGAACCTCGATCTTCTGGATCTCGTGAGAGGTCCGGAAGCCATCGAAGAAATGCTGGAAGGGGATGGAACCCTTGATGGCGGACAGGTGCGCAACGGCGGCCATGTCCATGCTCTCCTGCACGCTGGAGGAAGCCAGCTGCGCCCAGCCGGTCTGACGGCAGGCCATGACGTCGGAGTGATCACCGAAAATGGACAGGGAGTGGGTGGCCACGGTACGGGCGGAGACATGCATAACGCCGGGCAACTGAGAGCCGGCGATCCGGTACATGGGAGGGATCATCAGCAGCAGGCCCTGGGAAGCGGTGTAGGTGCTGGTCAGGGAGCCGGTCTCCAGAGAGCCGTGCATCGCGCCGGCCGCGCCGGATTCCGCCTGCATCTCGACCAGCTTCACGGGCTGGCCAAACAGGTTCTTCTTGCCGTTGGCAGCCCACGCATCCACGTGGTCAGCCATGGGGCTGGACGGGGTGATGGGGTAAATGGTAGCTACCTCGGTAAACGCGTAAGACACGTATGCGGCAGCCTCATTACCGTCCATCGTCTTGAACACTTTGTTCTTTGCCATAAACTTAATTCCTCCTATTGTTATTTAGTCTAAGCAAAACGAGTTCAGATGGAGTATCTTCTCAGGGATTTCCTCAGATTTCTCCCCCCAGATGGGGGAAAATCTGCGCAGTATCGCTTTTGTAAATGCTCGTTGCATGTATTAGTATAGCCTGTGGGTCGGGAGCTTGTCAATTAAACTACAAACAACACGCATATAGAAATCTGCCGGTTTCCTTTGGTCATTTTTTCACAAGTTTTCTGCTTTGATTCTCTATTTTCTGTTCGCATTTGTCATTTTTAATAATTATTCTTTTCGTTTCTTGTCATTTTGACTATTCCCCATGATTTGTCTGACTACGGGTATCCACCGTATTTTCACGCGGGATGAAACGCGCTTCACAGCCGTGGAAAAAGGCGTATACCAGATCCATATGGATCACAGGTGGCATTTTATGAGCGATCTGTTGAAACGAGTCAAAACCAATGCGCTGCTCTCCGCGGCACTGTATGCCCTGCTGGGCGCGATCACGCTGATACTGGGCGGGATTCTGGTGTACGGTCCCTTTGAGGCTTTTACAACCGTAGTCCGCTTTATCGGCGTCTTTCTGGTTTACGCTGGCCTCAGCGATCTCTGGATTTCTGTTCAAGTCGGAAAGGATGTCCGCCAGGCAGAAAAGGACGCCAGTGCCATGCGGAATGCGATAGATATCAAATATCGGGATATAAAAGACGAGTAAGCAAACAAAAAGAGCTGCTGTGCAGCTCTTTTTGTTTGCTTATTTGGACCTCCGCAGGACCTCCCCCACGAATGTCCACACCCGCTGCACGGAGGAGATGCTCATCTTCTCCCTGGGCGTATGGATCTCCAGCAGATCCGGACCGATGGATACGCAGTCCAGACCCGGCAGCTTGCCCGCCAGCAGTCCGCATTCCAGTCCCGCGTGGATGGCCTCCACCTTGGGTTCCTGACCGTACTGCTCCCGGTAGACCTCCGTCATCAGCTCCCGCAGAGGGGAGTCCGCCTTGTATGCCCAGCCGGGATATTCACCGGAGAAGGACACCCCGCCGCCCAGCTGGGCCAGCAGACAGGCCAGCCGGTCCTTCAGCATTTCCTTCTCGCTGTCCAGGGAACTGCGGATGCAGAAGGACGCCGTCACGGCCCTCTCCTCTGTTTTCAAAATGCCCAGGTTCAGCGAGGTCTGCACCAGGCCATGGATATCCTGGCTCATGGCCTGCACGCCGTTGGGGGCGCAAGTCAGCAGACACACCGCCCTTTCCGTGGAGGCAGCGTCCATGGGCAGCCACGCAGCCGCAGCGCCCTCCTCCGCCGTCACCGTCAGCGCCGGGTCGGAGCAGCTGTACTCCGTCTGGAAGCAGGCGGCCATACGCTCCGCCGCGGTCCTGGCCCTCTGACCGTCCGCCACGGCCACCACAGCCTCCGCCGCCGCAGGGATGGCGTTGTCCTTTAACCCGCCGTCAGCGGACACCAGCCGCAGCTCCGTCTCCGCCGCCATGGCCCGCAGCAGCCGGCCCAGCAGTATGCTGGCGTTGGCCCGGCCCTTATGGATCTCCGCGCCGGAATGTCCGCCGGTGAGACCCGCCACCCGGATCCGCAGAAGCGCACCGCCGAAAGGAGCCCGGACCACCGGCAGCGTGCAGGCCGCCATGGAGCCGCCGGCGCAGCTGACGGTGAAAACTCCCTCCGCCTCGGAGTCCAAATTCAAAAGCTTCCTGCCCCGGATAGGGGCAACATCCAGCGCCATGGCGCCGTCCATACCCACTTCCTCCTCTGTGGTGAGGATGACCTCCAGGCGGGGATGGGGCAAAGACTCGTCATCCAGCGCCGCCAGGGCCATGGCCACGGCGATGCCGTCATCGCCGCCCAGGGTGGTCCCCTCGGCGTAAATATAGTCGCCCTCCACCGCCAGATCCAGGCCCTCCCGGGCCATGTCCTTTGTACAGCCGGGGGCCTTTTCACACACCATATCCAAGTGGCCCTGGAGGATGACCGGCTCAGCCGCCTCATAGCCCGCGGAGGCTTCCTTGATGAGGATGACGTTGTTCAGTTCATCCTGGTAATGCTCCAATCCCCGTGCCTTGGCAAAGGCCACACACCAGTTGCTGACGGCCTTCGTGTTGTATGAGCCGTGGGGGATGGCGCACATCTGCTCAAAAAAGCGGAATACGTTTTTGGGTTCCAATTGATCCAATATTGCCATGCTGCTCGCTCCTTGTTTTTGATCTGCCTACATTATACCCGGTTTGCTGTCTCTTCCGCAAGCACTTTCCCCGTTCAAGCTCAAGAAAAGGAACAGACCGCCTAAAAACACCGGCCCCAGCCGTAGCGTCTTCTCTTTCAGCAGCAGGTAAACCCACTGCCGGCACAGCGCCATTCCCGGCCAATCCGGAACCCCCGCCCAACAGGCGAGGAACCAGCCGCCATAAAGCAGCAGGCACAATCCCCCGGCCACTGCCAGTCCCCGCCGGAGGGAGTTGTCACGGACGCGCAGGTCCGCCCAGAGGGAGGCCAATGCCGGCAGTCCAACACCAGCCGCCAGCCACACCAGCGGTGGAACGGTCATTCCGTAATACAGGGACGGCCATATGTCGAAGGTTGCCGCCCGCCGCTCCAGCATCCAAGGCTCAAGCGTCAGCCCCAGCAACAGCTTCAGAAGCAGCACCGCGCCGCATACCGCGGTCAAGGCCACATACCGCCGCTGGAATCGGAGATACACGCCCACCCGCGGCCGGGGACCACAGATCAACTCATTCACGTCCGTTCCCAGGGTCTCCGCCAGAGCCGTCAGCGTTTCAATATCCGGCTGTGTCTTGCCGGTTTCCCAGCTGCTGACCGCCTGCCGGGTGACATGGAGCCGCTCCGCCAACTCTTCCTGGGTCATGGCCGCCTGCTTGCGCAGGCACTTCAGATTTTTCGCCACAGTGTTCATGTCCATCCCTCCCGCCTTCAGCATACGCCAAAGGGCACTAAAAGTCACGCAACGGTTTATTGCGGACGAAAAACCGGCGCACCATACGGCGCGCCGGTCCTGTTTATGATTCTTCCTTCCGCTGGGCGGCAGTCCCGCCCAGGCCAAAGTCCCGCTCCGCCGATGCGGTGTCCCGGTGCAGCATGGTCTCCATGACCCGGATGTCGCTGTCCACATCCATGGCATCCGCCTTGTACAGCTCGTCCAGCTGGTGCTCAAAGCCTTTGACGATGGCGTCCATGGTGGATTCGATGCGGCTTTTGGCCTGCCGCAGGTTCTCGCCCTCCACACCGGCGGCCTCAAATTCCGCGTAGGAATCCAACAGCTTCTGGGTGGTGGGCAGATAGTAATTCAGGAACGTGTCGATGCGGCTCCGCTTTTTGGGGTCCTCCTCCACCGCCCGGAAGATCTTGGCGGTGATGTCCTCCAACCGGTCGATCTTGGCGGAGAGCACCGGGTCCGCGATGCGGTCATTGGCCCGGCGGATGTTCCGCAGGATGCCGGAGTATCCCTCCTCCGCCTCTTTGGGAGCCTGGGCCGCGGTCTCCCGCCGTTTTTCCTGAAACGCCGCGTCCGCCTGGCCGCTGCGGAACAGGTAGCCCAGCTCCATGTTCAGGTAGGCCTTGCCGCCGAAATAGCCCTTGTCAATCATCTTCTGGAGATCTTTCTCCACCCGCTTTTTGGGATATCCCAGGACCCGGCTCAGCTCCTCCACCGCCATGGCCTCCCGGTCGCCCATGACAGAGAGGTACTTGGCATGGCGCTTGAGCTGGCGGTCCATGGAAAGGCCGCTGCCAAGCATGGCGCCGCCGCCCACCACCATGGTCAGGGCCTTCAGCAGGTCCTCGATATAATAGCTTTCAGCACTTCCCAGCCAAACCATCATGTCAATGGGCTCCACGCAGGCGATCACACCCACCGCCGCCAGCACCGCGCCGGCCAGCTTCAGCCAAAGGGCGGTGGACCGCTTCGCCTGGGGCGTTTTGGTGACCTTTTCCACGGCCGCCCGCGCCCTGCTGGACTGCCGGGGCACCGCCGTTTGCTCCGCCGTCCGGCTCTGGAGAGGCGGCGGGGCCGCCTGCTTCTTTTTCCCATCGCCGCCAAACAGCTTGAAAAACAGCAGCAACAGCGCCAGGGGCGACAGCCCCACGGAAAACAGGAACACGATCAGGACCCAGGCAAGCCAGTCGTTGTCTTTTTTCTGCTGCGCGGCCAAGGCTCATTCCCCCTTTTTCTTCAGCTTGTGCTTTTGCCCCTTCTCGTCCAGAATATAGGTATTGTCCAGCTGGCCCCGCAGGCTGCCCAGCACGGAATCCACGTATTCCCGGCGCAGAGCGGCCCGCTCTTCCTCTTCCCACTTTGTCAGCCCCTCGGGGCTCTTGGCCTTTCTGGCCAGCTCGTTGATCCGGTCGATCTGCTTTTGATCCATGGTTCTCCTCCTCAGATATATCGCTTCAGCACGATGGAGATGCGGCCCTTTTTCGTGACGCCGCCCACCTCCGTCAATTCAAATTTTCCAAAGCCCCTGGCAGAGATGGTGTCTCCCGCCGCCAGCAGCTTATCCGGCTTCGTGCACTCCCGCCAATTCACCTGCACCCGGCCTGACGAGACCAGCTCCGCCGCCTTGCCCCGGGCCATGCGGAAGCCGGCGGACGCCACGGCGTCCAGCCGCAGGGAGGACACAGTGTCCCGCAGCTCCTGGCATTTGACCTCCGGCACCCGGACCTCCCAGGGCTCGATGGCGTTGACGGCCAGCCTGGCCCGTCCGGCGCTGCTCCAGCTTTGCAGCAGAAACTCCGCCACCGTGTCCAGCACCATCAGGTCCGCGGCGGCAGGCCCCACCAGGATATCCCCTACCTTTTCCCGGACGATGCCCATCCCCATGAGACTGCCTAGGAAGTCCCGGTGGGTCAGCTTTTCCTCCTCCCGGAAGGCTGCCCGCAGGCACCGGATGGGGCTCTGGCTCCCGGCGTCGGCGGCTTCCAGCCAATCCGGCAAAAACAGCAGGATGCTCCGCTCGGCCCCTTCATAGCCGCCCAGGCGCGTATATCCCGTCTCCGGAATACCCGCCAGGCGCAGCAGGTCCAGCGCCTGCGTCTGCTGCTGGGGACTGAGAAAGTCCGTGGCGGCAGGAATGTTGCGGCTTTGGGCCTGTCCGGCCCGGTCCAGGACCTTGGC
>JAETPK010000103.1 GCA_021771265.1 Oscillospiraceae bacterium | reverse complement strand
GACCGGTTCGATTACGCGGTGGGCGCCCTCCGCTCCGGCGGAGAGGATTACCTTTTGAAACCGGTCAGCGAAGCGGACCTGCGGGAAACGCTTCAAAAGTTTTTTGATGTAAAAGAGGCCGCCGCTCCGCCATCCTCCCCCTTTGAGGCCGCTCTGGAGGTCTGGATGCTCCAGCATTACACGGAGGATGTGGCGCTGGAGGACGCGGCGGCCAGCATGGGGATGAGTCCCTTCTACTTCTCCCGCCAGGTAAAGGCCGCCACCGGCAAGACCTTTTTGGATTTCTTCACCTCCTTCCGCATTGAAAAGGCCAAAAAGCGCCTGGTCTCCACGGAGCTGTCCGTCAGCGAGGTGGGGCGGTCCGTGGGGTACCCGGATTCCAACTATTTCACAAAGGTTTTCAAGCGGGCTGTGGGCTGTACACCGACAGTTTACCGAAATACGGCATCATCGTCCGCGAAATAGGACTACAACGGCAGGCGTACCGCCTGCCGTTGTCATTTTATACAAATTTATCGCAGGCACTTTGAACCCGAATAAGAAATTGACGGTACAATCGCAAAACTTTACGATTTCTTAATATTTGTTTCTCCTATACAATAAAACTACACAAAAGGTTCCGGATATGAACCAGATATGTTGAAAGAGGAGAAAAGAACATGAAAAAGATGATGACATCCCTGCTGGCGATCGTCATGCTGCTGAGCCTGTGCGCCGGCTGCGGCAGCAAGGAGAGCGCCGCTCCCGCCCAGGAGTCCCAGCCCGCTGCCGAAGAGCAGTCTTCCGGTGAGACCATGGTCCTGCGTCTGGCCAACAGCCACAACGCCGAGCACATCACCAGCCAGGCCTGCCAGATGTTCGCCGACCTGGTGAACGAGAAGACCGACGGCCGCATCACCATTGAGTGCCACTTCGCCGGTGAGCTGGGCGACGAGCGCTCCACCATCGAGCAGTGCCAGTTCGGCGGCCTGGACTTCACCCGCGTGTCCTCCGGCGCCTCCGCCGAGTTCGCCCCCCTGATGAACGCTCTGCAGATGCCCTATGAGTACACCAGCGTAGACCACCTGTTCGAAGTCCTGGACGGCGAGATCGGCCAGGAAGTCTTCGAGACCTTCAAGGACAACAACCTGGTGGGCATCACCTACCTGCATCCCGGCTCCCGGAACTTCTTCAACGCCAAGAAGGAGATCCACACCCCCGCTGACATGGCCGGCATGAAGATCCGCGTGTCCGAGTCCGACCTGATGCTGACCTTGATGGACTGCCTGGGCGCCGCCGGCGTGGGCCTGCCCTTCAACGACACCTACTCCTCCATCCAGACCGGCGTGGTGGACGGTGCTGAGAACAACATGACCTCTTACATCGAGATGTCCTTCTGGGAGGTCGCTCCCTACTGGACCTATGACGGCCACTCCTATATGCCCGACATGATCCTGGCCTCCAAGCAGACCATGGACAAGCTGTCCGCCGAGGACCAGCAGATCATCTTCGAGTGCGCCAAGGAAGCTGAAGTTTGGCACCGCGACGCCTGGGAGGATTCCGAGGCCAAGAACGCCAAGATCGCTGAGGAGAAGGGCTGCACCCTCACCACTCTGACCGATGACGAGCTCAAGGCTTTCCAGGAAGCTGTCGCTCCCATGTATGACTCCTTCCTGAATGCCGAGCAGAAGGCCATCGTGGAGCGCGTTCAGGCTCTGGGCTGATACATGCTGGCAGAGAGCGGCCTTTCCGGGCCGCTCTTTGTTCCGTTAAGAAATAGAAAGGAGTCTGCGCTATGCGTATTTTGCGGAAAGCCTGCCGCGCTTTGTTCAAGGCGCTGGAGTGGTTCGCCATTATCTGCATGGTGGTTTTGACCATCATCGTCTTTATGGACGTGATCCTGCGCTATATTTTCAAGCAGGGCTTTTCCTGGACCCAGGAGGTGGCCACGCTGATGCTGGTGTGGTTCAGCCTCATCGGCATGGCCATCGGCGTTCTGGAAAGGATCCATATCAGCATCGAAATGTTTACCGCCAAGCTGCCTGAAAAGGCCATCCAGGTGCTGGAGTGCATCGACCATATCCTGATCGCTGTGTTCGGCGGCACCATGGTGTACTATGGTCTGCTCATTATGAACATGACCAAACTGTCCACGCTGCCGGCCACGAAGATGCCCAGCTCCGTGCTGTACGTGATCCTGCCTCTGTCCGGGCTTTTGGTGCTGATAAACGCTATTTTGGTGGCGGCAAACCAGGACAAGAAGATCTTTGATGAAACCGGCGATGCCGGAAAGGAGGCCCACGATGCCTGATACCACCATTGCCATCGCCATCATGCTGGGCTCCTTCGTGCTTTTGCTGATGCTGCGGATGCCCATTTCCTTCACTTTGGGCATTTCCTCCGTTTTGACGGCCCTGTATCTGAACATTCCCCTGGCCACGCTGTTCCAGCGGATGGTCAGCGGCATCCAGTCCTTCTCCCTGCTGGCCATTCCCTTCTTCATCCTGGCCGGTGAGATCATGGGCCAGGGCGGCATTTCCCGCCGGCTCATCACCCTGGCCAACGCCTTCGTGGGATGGATGCGGGGCGGCCTGGCCCAGGTGAACATCCTGGCGTCCATGTTCTTCGGCGGCATCTCCGGCTCCGCCGTGGCGGACACCTCCTCCATCGGCTCCATCCTCATCCCCATGATGACGGATTCCGGCTATGACAAGGACTTCTCCGTGGCCGTCACCGTCACCTCCTCCTGCCAGGGCGTCATGATCCCGCCCTCTCACAACATGATCCTCTTCGCCATGGCGGCAGGCGGCGGCGTGTCCATCGGCCAGCTGTTCATGGGCGGTCTGATCCCCGGCATCCTGCTGGGCGTGGCCCTGATGATCATGACGGCCATTATTGCCCGCAAGCGCAACTATCCCAAGGGCCGCATGATGTCCCTGAAGGAGATCTGGCAGGCCACCAAGGACGCCCTGCTGGGTCTCATGACCTGCATCATCATCGTGGGCGGCGTCATTTTCGGCTGGTTCACCGCCACCGAGTCCGCCGCTGTGGCCGTGGTCTACGCCTTTATCGTGACCTTCTTCGTCTACCGGGAGATCCCCCTGCGCCAGTTCGGCAATATCCTGCGCAAGTCCCTGCGGACCATCGCCATGGTCATGGCCCTCATTTCCACCGCCTCCATGTTCGGCTGGCTGCTGGCTTACCTGAAGATCCCCGCCATGGTCACCAACCTGCTGCTGGGTATCTCCGACAACAAGGTGGTCATCCTGCTGCTCATCAACATCATGTGCCTGGTGCTGGGCTGCATCATGGACATGGGTCCCCTCATCCTCATCCTGACGCCCATTCTGCTGCCTGTGGTCACCCAGCTGGGCATGGCCCCTGTGCAGTTCGGCGCCATGCTGATTTTGAACCTGGCCATCGGCCTGTGCACGCCGCCTGTGGGCGCCGCTCTGTTTGCCGGCTGCTCTATCGGACGCATCAAGATCGAGGAGGCCACCAAGGCCTGCCTGCCCTTCTACGCCATGATGATCCTGGTGCTGATGCTGATCACTTTCTGGCAGCCTTTGTCCATGTTCGTCCCCAGCCTGATGATGGGCTGAGCGGATGGATGCCATTTTGGTAAAAGCGGCAGGGCTTCTGCTGATGATCCTGGCAGGATACGGCATGAAGCGCCTGGGGCTCTTCCATGTGGAAGACGCCAAGCTCCTCTCCCGCATCATCGTTCATTTGACGCTCCCCGCTGCGCTGGTCACCGGCTTTCGCACCTTCCGGTTCGATGTCAGCTACCTGGCCCTCATCGCCATTGCGCTGGCAAGCAACCTTTTGATGCTGGCCGTGGGCTTGTGGCGGGGACGGGGAAAGGCCGCTCCGGTCCGGGCGCTGTACGGCTTGAATATTTGCAGCTACAACATCGGCTGCTTCGTGCTGCCCTTTGTCCAGAGCTTTCTCCCGGCGGAGGCCCTCATCGGCGTGTCCATGTTCGACGCCGGCAACTGCCCGGTAAACTCCGGCATCTCCTACGCGGTGGTATCCGCCGCCGGGAATGGGGACCGGGTCCGTCTGCGTTTTGTGCTGGACAAGCTGTGCCATTCCGTGCCCTTTATGACCTATCTCGTGCTGATGGTGCTGTCCACGCTGCACATCTCCCTGCCGGAGCCGGTCTATCAGATCGCCTCCACGGTCGGCGGCGCCAACACCTTTTTGGTCATGCTGATGATCGGCATCCTGTTCGAAGTGCGCGTCGAGCGCGAGGACCGGCGCCAGATCGCCGAGATCCTGGCGCTGCGCTACACAGGCAGTCTTGTAATGGCGGCGCTGGTGTGGCTATCCCCGCTGCCGCTGCTGATCCGGCAGGTGTCTGTTCTGGCCATGATGGCGCCGATCCCCTCCGTGACCATGGTGTACTGCGAAAAATGCGGCTGCAAGCCGTCCCTGTACGGCGTGCTGAACTCCTTGAGCCTCGCTATCAGTCTGGTTTTGACATTCCCCATGCTGCTGATCCTGCACCTGTAAGGCAAATACTGCTCTCATTCGCCGATCTCTCTATTCTTCCGCGGGGGTCTCCGGTCAGACTTGACCGGAGACCCCCGTATCTTTTGTACTCTTTTTGCCGCCCCGGAAGGGAAGTCCTCCTTGTAACTTAAAGCGACGGAGGCAGATGCTCATCACCCCAGGCCTTCATGTGATCAAGAACAGGCAGAAAACTGTTTCCCAATTCCGTCAATGTATACTCCACTCTCGGCGGAACCTCACAAAAGTCATGCCGGATGATGAAGCCATCGGCCTCCAATTCACGGAGCTGCTTTGTCAAAGAGCTCTCCGTGATCTCGCCGATCTGGCGCCGGAGCTGTCCGAACCGCTTGACATCACATTTGCCAATATACCAGAGAAGCTCGATCTTGTATTTCCCGCCCAGCAGTTTCTGCACCGTAGAAATCGTTTTGCAGCGGCTGACTGCCAATTCGGATTTTCTCATGTATACCATCCCCTTTATGACGAGTATAGCACATTCACCTTGCCATCACAGGTACTTCAAAAAAGTACAGTACTTTTATTTTCAGCGTGTCATGCTAATATGATGATAACGAGACGATCATACGCAGGTTTGCCTCGTTGCCTGCGTAAAAACCATGGATATGAGGTATTGATATGCATTACACGGGAACAATCTGGAGACCGCCCTATGAAGCGGATTCCCTGCTGTTGGAAGTCACCGCGGGCTGTACACATCACAAATGCAAATTCTGCACACTTTACAGTGATTTGCCGTTTAAATTCAGAATGTCACCCATGAAGGACATTGAAAGTGATCTGTTGGAGGCGCAGATCCTGTGTGCGGACCCTATTTCCATGATGACGGCCCGCCTTCAGGGGCTGCCATACTCCAAGTCTGTTCAGCGCGTTTTTTTGACCGGAGCGAATCCATTTGTTCTGAAAACAGAAAAGCTGCTGGAAATTGCAGGTCTGATCCACAAATATCTTCCCTCCGCCGAAACGATCGGCTGCTTTGCCCGCATCACGGACGCAGTCAATAAAACGGATGATGACCTGGTACAGCTTCGTCAGGCAGGGTACAACGGACTGACCATCGGCGTGGAGACCGGGGATGACGCGGCGCTTTCCTTTATGCGCAAAGGCTACACGTCGCGGGATATTCTGACTCAGTGCAGGCGGCTTGAGCAGGCCGGCATCGAATATGGTTTCTTTTATTTGGCCAGCATTTCCGGCAAGGGAAACGGCGAGACCGGCGCAAAAGCCTCTGCTGAAATTTTTAACCAGCTGCATCCCTTCCTGATCGGCCCAAACATGCTGACCATCTACCCGGACTCCGAGTTGTATCGGGAAATTCAAAATGGAACCTGGCAGGAAGAAGGCGAGCTGGAAAAGTACCGCGAACTGCGAGTCCTGGTGGAAAATTTGCACATTTCAACCTACTTTGCCGCCATGGGGGCCTCCAATGCGTTCCAGCTCAGAGGGCGGTTGCCGGATGACCGGGAAAAGTTGTTAGCCACGCTGGACAAGATCATCTCCGACGTGAGCGAAGCTGACCTGCGGCGTTACCGCAGGGAGCTTCCGCACCTGTAACAGGCGCCGATCCGATTTTTAATGCAGCGCACTTTTCCGGAGCGCCCTGAAGCTTTGAAAAATGAGTCGGAATACCGCCGGCATTGGCATCAGCGAGATCCGGGGCACCCATTCCAACATCGTTTTCACCAAGCGCAACAACCAGGTCCTGCTGGAAAAACCCTATGCCGCCGGCGGCGAGGACGACCT
>JAETPK010000102.1 GCA_021771265.1 Oscillospiraceae bacterium | reverse complement strand
CACCACCTGGTGGCCCTTCCGCCGCAGCAGCTGCTCCATGGCCTGGGTCTCATATTGATTCATTTTGCACCCGAGGGTGTAAATGGCAACTCTCATGGAATCTCCTTGCACTTTCTCTCAAATCTCTATATAATACCCTCAGCGAACAAAAGGCAACACGGTTTTTCAGAGCGTCTTAGGCGGCTGGCAGCGTTATTCTCGTCGCCGGGCGTCGGCCCGGCTTCCTCGTCTGCCTTGCCAACCCACCAAATCCACTTCTGAAAAACTCCACAGGACCTGCCAGCGAGAGAAAACCGACGCTGGCAAGGAAGAGGACACAGGTGGGCTGGCGCCCACCACGGACGATGACACCGCCAGCGTTGATTTTAGCCGCTGGCAGGCGTATTGCCCTTTGTCCGCTGAGGGTAATAGGTTGGCTATCATTATACGTTTTATTTTCCCAATGAGCAAGATCTAATGAGAGGAGTTTCTCCGATGATCTATCTGGACCACGCCGCCACCACGCCGGTGCCCCGGGAGGTGGCGGACGCCATGTACGCCGTTTTGACGGAGCGTTTCGGCAACCCCAGCTCCCAGTACCCCCTGGGCCTGGACATGAAAAAACAGGTGGAGGCCTGGCGGAAAACCGTGGCGGACGCCCTGGGCTGCGGGCCGAAGCAACTGTACTTCACCTCCTGCGGCACGGAGGGGGACAACTGGGCCATTCAGGCGGCCTGCTGGCAAAACCGGCACCTGGGCCGCCACATCGTCACCACCGCCGTGGAGCACAGCGCCGTGCTGGAGACCTGCAAATGGCTGGAGCGGCAGGGCTATGAGGTGACGTATCTCACCCCTGACGGCAGGGGCAACATCACGGCGGAGCAAGTGCTGGCCGCCGTACGGCCGGACACGGCGCTGGTGTCTGTCATGATGGTGAACAACGAGCTGGGGAACATCTACCCCATCGCCGACATCGCCCGGGGCCTGGCGGTGAAAAATCCCAAGACGCTGCTGCACACCGACGCCGTCCAGGGCTTTTTAAAGATCCCCTTCACCGCCGGGGCCCTGGGCGCCGACTTCATCACCATCTCCGGCCACAAGGTGGGCGGTCCCAAGGGCGTGGGTGCCCTGTATATCGGCCCCCGTGTCCGCAATCCCCGTCCCCTGCTGGCCGGCGGCGGCCAGGAAGGCGGCCTGCGGTCCGGCACGGAGGCCACCGCCCAGATCGCGGGCTTCGCCAGGGCGGTGGAGCTGCGGACGGAGGGCCTTGCGGACAAGCTTACCCACATGGCGGACATCAAGGCCTACGCCGCGGAGCAGCTCACCGCCATCCCCGACTGCCAGCTCATCTCCGACGGCACGGCCCCCCACATTCTGGCGGTCTCACTGGCAGGCTGGCCCAGCCAGAACATCGTCAACGACCTGGGCGGCCGGGGCATCTGCATCTCTGCCGGCTCCGCCTGCCACCAGGGCAAGCCCAGCCACGTGGTGGCGGCGCTGAAGCTGCCCAAGCGGGTGGCCGGCGGCGTCATCCGCCTGAGCTTTGGCCCGGAGACCACCCGGGCGGACATCGACGCCTGCGTCCGGGCCCTGCGGGAGCATCACGACACCCGGATGCCCATGCTGTGAATTTTCGAGGGGGAGCAGGCTCCCCCTCGACCTCCCCTACCACCAGTGACATCGGTCACTGGTGAACGCGCCCAAGGCGCTTAAGTCAAAGTATTTTTGCCACGTACACGCCGCGGCAAAAATGATTGAAATTTTACGGGAGCATCACGACACCCGGATGCCCATGCTGTAAGTTCATATTCAAGAGGTTATTTATGTTTCGTCATCTGCGACGGGGCGCCGGCTTTTATCAGAACCTGTTCAAGCTGGCGTTTCCCCTGATCCTGCAAAATCTCATCACCACTTCCCTGGGCTTTGTGGACACCTTTATGGTGGGCCTTCTGGGCAGCAGCGAGCTCTCCGCCGTCACTGCCGCAAACACGCCCATTTTCCTGGTCCAGGTCATTATCTTCGGTCTGCTCAGCGGCCAGTCCGTCCTGGTGAGCCAGTACTGGGGCAGGGGCGACCAGGGCGCCATCAACCGCTGCTCCGGCGTGGCGCTGTACTTCGGCCTGTCCATCACCTCTCTGGTGGCCTTGACCCTGCTGCTGTTTCCCCAGGGCGTCATGTCCCTGGTGACGGACAACGCCCTGCTGGTGGAGCTGGGCGCCCCCTACGTGCGCATCGTGGGCGTCAGCTATGTGTTCAACGCCGTCAGCTCCGTCTATATCGGCATGCAGCGCAGCACGGAAAACCCCCTGATGGGCATGGTGGTGTTCGCCATCTCCATGCTGCTGAACACATTTTTGAACTACGTCTTCATTTTTGGCAAGCTGGGCGCTCCCGCCCTGGGCGTCACCGGCGCCGCTTTGGCCACCCTGCTGTCCCGAATGGCGGAATTCGCTATCGTTGCGGTCTACGCCCTGCGGGACCGGCGGGTGCCCCTGCAGCCGAAGCTGCTGCTGCGGCCAGGCACCGTCATCACCCGGGACTTTTTCAAGTACGCCTCCCCTGTGCTCCTCAACGAGAGCCTGTGGGGCCTGGGCGTGTCCGTGCTGACCTCCATCATGGGCCATATGGCCATCAGCGCGGAGATCCTGGCGGCCCACGCCATCATGGGCAACATCGAAAAATTCTCCACTGTGGCCTGCTTCGGCGTGGCCGGTGCCACCTCCGTCATCGTGGGCAAGCGCATTGGCGAGGGCGCCTCCAGGGATGAGGTCTACTCCCTGGGCTGCTGCCTGCTGGAGGTCTCCCTGCTGGTGGGCCTGGCGGTGGCGGTGTGCCTGGCGGCGCTGCTGCCCACGGTGTTCATCCCCTATGTGTTCCCCCTGTTCCACCTGGAGGGCCTCTCCCGCCAGATCGCCACCATCATGTGCGCCATTCTGGCGCTGATGATGCCCTCCAAGGCCTTTGACATCACCAACATCACCGGCCTTCTCCGGGCCGGCGGCGACGCCCGGATGGCCTCCGTCATCGACCTGACCTGCCAGTGGGGCATCGCGGTGCCCCTGTCCTTCCTGACGGCCCTGGTGCTGAACGCCCCGGTGGCGATGGTGTGTCTGGCCATCCAGTCGGAGAATTTCTGCAAAATGCCCTGGGGCATTGCCCGGCTGCGGAGCCGGAAATGGATCAACAGCGTCACCAGAGGAGGCGGGGAGCTATGAGCCTGTTCCGCTGCCCCGTCTGCGCCGCGCCCCTGGTCCGGGAGGAACACGCCTACCGCTGCGGTGCCGGACACAGCTACGACATCGCCAGGGAGGGCTACACCTATCTGCTGCCCCCCAACCAAAAGCACTCCGCCGCCCCCGGCGATGACAGGGGCATGGCTGCGGCCCGGCGGGAATTCCTGTCCAAAGGGTATTATGCCCCGCTGCTGAATACCCTTTGTCATGAGATCACAGTCCGCTCCGGCCCGGCGCCGGTGATCCTGGACGCCGGCTGCGGGGAGGGCTACTACACCAGTGGCATTTACCGCGGACTGCTGGCGGCGGGAAAGCGGCCTCGGATGGCCGGCATCGACATCTCCAAATTCATTCTCCGGGCCGCCGCCAAGCGGGACAGGGACATCGAGTTCGCCGTGGCCTCCTCCTACCACCTGCCGGCGGCGGACGGCTGCGCCGATATCCTGCTGGACTGCTTTTCCCCCCTGGCGCTGGAGGAGTTCCGCCGGGTGCTGAAGCCCGGAGGCCTCTTTTTCTATGTGGTGCCGGCGGCGGACCACCTGTGGGAGCTGAAGCAGGTGCTTTACGACCGGCCCTATTCCAATGAGGAGAAGGAGACCCCCTACGAGGGCTTTTCCTACGAGGCCATCGTCCCCGTGGAGGATACCGTCACCCTGAAAAGCCAGACGGACATCCACGCCCTGTTCCAGATGACTCCCTACTACTGGAAAACGCCCAGGGCGGGGGCGGAACGGCTGGCGGCGCTGGAGACCCTCACCACCCGCATCTCCTTCCGCGTCCACATTTTCCGAAAGCTGTGAAAAACCGGCCCCTCACGGGGCCGGTTTTCGTGTTTGGAGCGTCACTCCTGCTGATCCTCCTTCTTGCGCAGCTTGGGCAGGCTGGGCTTTTTCTTTTTCAGCTTCCGCACCGCCAGAACGATAAGGACCACCGCCGCCAGCACCCACATCCATCCGTAGGCCAGGGCAACGGCCAGATCCTGGATGCCGGAGACAAAGTGCTTCCATCCGGAGGAGAAGGCCGCCGCCAGCTGGGCGCCGAAGCCCGTGGCGGGTTCCTCCACGTTGGAAAGGCGCGCCACCTCCCGCAGGCCCACATACACGGTGGCATAGTCCACCTTGGCGTCATAGTGCTGCAAGGTGCCGGACAGCTCGTCGATCTGCTGCTCCGTTTCGGAGATGGCGGACTCGATGGTGATGATATCCTCCATACTCTCCGCCTGCCGCAGCAGGGCCTGGAGCCGCTCCAGCTTCACCTGCTGGGTCTTCAGGCGGCCGGCAGTGTCATAATAGGCCTCGCTGACATCCTCCACATACTCATCCTGGTACAGCAGGTGGCACAGCTCCCCCGCCTGGCCCAGGAAGGTCCGGTACTGCTCCGCCGGCACCCGGACGGTGTAGTTGGCATAGCGGTAGCCGCTGCCCCGGCTGGAAAGGCTGCTGGACTCATACCAGCCGCCGCAGCGCTCCGTCAGGGCCGTGAAAGCCTCCGTGGCCGTGTCGAATTCCGTGGTCTCCAGATCCAGATTTGCGGTGTAGATCCGCTTGGTGCCGGCGGCGGCGCCGGAGGATGTTCCCTTGTCCGCCGTACCGTTGTAGCCCATCTCCACCGCCTCTGTCTCCGCCATGCTGTCCATGGCCATGGGCGCCTCCATGGGCGTGGACGCCGCGGATTCCGCCTTGCTGCCGCAGCCGCCCAGCAGCGTCAGTGCCAGCACCAGGGCCAGCAGCCAGGCCCATCCTCTTCTCTTCATCTAAAACGCCTCCTTCGCGCCGCCGTCTTTCCCCGGCGGCCATTTGTCCTTTTAGACGGCGCTTTTTTGAAAAAGTTCCGCCAGGGCCAAAAAATGCGCCAACTTTTTTGCCAGCGGTTGCCTTTTTTCTCCGGCCGCTGTAAAATGAAGATACTGTGGACCACCCGCAAGGGACATTACAAATTTCGGAGGGAACGACATATGACATATCAGGAAGTTCTGGCAAACGCCCGTACCTGCATGGGCCCCTACTGCAAGTCCTGCCCCACCTGCAACGGCCTTGCCTGCAAGAATACCGTGCCCGGCCCCGGCGCCAAGGGCATCGGCACCGGCTTCATCCGCAACTATCAGAAGTGGCAGGAGCTGTGCGTCAACATGGATACCATCTGCGAGAACAAGGAAGTGGACACCTCCTTCGAACTGTTCGGCCAGAAGGTCACCATCCCCGTGTTCGCCGCCCCCGTGGGCGCCGTCACCAAGCACTACGGTGACAAGTACAACGACCTGGAGTACAACGCCATCCTGGTGCCCGCCTGCGCCGAGGCCGGCATCGCCGCCTTCACCGGCGACGGCACGGACCCCGCTGTGATGGAAGGTACCGCCAAGGCCATCACCCTGACCCACGGCTGCGGCGTCCCCACCATCAAGCCCTGGAACCTGGAGACCGTGAAGGAGAAGCTGGATCTGGTGAAGACCGCCGACCCCTTCGCCATCGCCATGGACATTGACGCCGCCGGCCTGCCCTTCCTGAAGAACATGACCCCGCCCGCCGGCAGCAAGACCGTGGACGAGCTGAAGCAGATCGTGGAATGGGCGGAGAAGCCCTTCATCCTCAAGGGCATCATGACCGTGGCCGGCGCCAAGAAGGCCCTGGAGGCCGGCGCCAGCGCCATCGTGGTGTCCAACCACGGCGGCCGCGTGCTGGACCAGTGCCCCGCCACTGCCGAGGTGCTGCCCGCCATCGCCGACGCCGTGGGCGGCAAGATGACCATCCTGGTGGACGGCGGCATCCGCACCGGCATGGACGTGTTCAAGGCCCTGGCCCTGGGCGCCGACGCGGTGCTCATCGCCCGTCCTTTCGTGAACATGGTCTACGGCGGCGGCGCCGAGGGCGTGAAGGTGTACGTGGAGAAGCTGAAAGCCGAGCTGGCCGACACCATGGCCATGTGCGGCGCCCACTCCCTGGCAGACATCAACCGTTCCATGATTTTCGGCTATTGACCTGATCCCTGAAAAAGCGCCCCGCCTCCGGCAAGCTGCCGGAGGCGGGGCACAGGCTGGTGAAAACGTATTTTCACCAGCCTGTGCAAGTTTTTCAGAGCTTCAAAAAGTTCTGAAAAACTTAGATTTCAAA
>JAETPK010000101.1 GCA_021771265.1 Oscillospiraceae bacterium | reverse complement strand
TTCGGCGACGGGGGGCTGCTGTATTTCGCCCTGGCCTGCGGCATCAGCTATATGCTCTCCGGCTACAACGGCCTCTACTCCAGCCAGACCATCCTGTACTCCAAGCTGAAGGCCCAGTACATCAATGTCCATACCAATGCCCACCACGCCGGCGGTCCCCACGCGGAGCCTCCGGTCCACGGCAGTTTGAAAGAGTGAATAAGGCTCCGCCTCCCGGGACATACTGTCGGAAAGACGTTTGTTCCGGGAGGCGGTTTTTTGATGCAGTATGCTATGCAGGCGGGGCTGGCGGGGGCGTCCGCTTTGCTGTCCATCGCGGTGCTGTTTTTGCTGGCAAAGCTCATGGGCACCAAGCAGGTGTCCCAGATGACCATGTTCGACTATGTGGTGGGCATCACCATTGGCTCCATCGCCGCGGAGCTGGCCACGGAGCTGGAGGAGCCCCTGCGGCCGCTGACGGCGCTGATCGTCTACGGCGTCACGGCTGTTGTTATTTCCATCCTCACCAATAAATTCCTGAGGGTCCGGAGCATGGTGACAGGAAAGCCGCTGGTGCTGCTGGAAAACGGGGTCATTTACCGGGAAAACCTGAAAAAAGCCCGGCTGGACCTGAACGAATTTCTCACCTACTGCCGCATCGGCGGTTGGTTTGACCTGAACCAGCTCCAGTCGGCGGTGCTGGAGCACAACGGCGTGGTGAGCTTTTTGCCCAGGGAGGGGGACCGCCCTGCCACTCCCACGGATCTGGATCTGCATCCAAAGCAGTCCAAGGTCCAGCTGCCCTTCATTATGGATGGGCGGCTTTTGGAGGAGAACATCCGCCAGGCGGGCAAAGAGGACGCCTGGGTCCGGCGGACGCTGCTGCGGCAGGGCTACCGGGATGAAGGCGAGATCCTGCTGGCGATGTGGGACGGCGGCGAAAAGCTGACGGTGTTTCCCATGGATTCCGCGAGGAAGCGGAACTGACAGGGGGGCCGCCGCATAAACTGGTCATGGTGATGCTATGGGAAACTGTGACTGTGATCCGCTGGCACTGACCACGGCTGTCAATACGCTGGCGGTGGCCATTGCGGGGCAGCTGGACGATGAGGATCTGGAGCTGGCCGCGGCTGTTTTGACCCAGCTGGGAGATACCCTGGCCACCATTTCCGTCCAGCGGGATCGCTGTGCCGGCGGCCGTGAGGAAGAAGAATAAACAGACGGGCTGAACGGCCCGTCTGTTTGGCGTTTATCATATATTACAGGGCTGCTTTCCCGCGTTTCTTTCGCCGGATATCGGCGGACACCCAAAAAAAGGCCGAGCCGCAGGGGAGCAGGGCGAACCAGGCGCTGCGGGGACCCAGAGCCTGCCACAGCAGGAAGGACGCGGCCACGCCGGCGTGGAAGGACAGGAGGGTCCTGCCGAAAAAGGCGGCCTTGGGCAGCTGGGAAGGGTCGTGATTGCCCCAGACTTCCGTCACGGCCATGGTGAACTGGCGCAGGTTGTTGGTGGAGAAGATGGAAGAGCTGACAAAGCCGTCCGCTCCGGAAAAGCTGTTCCACTGGAACGCCATGGCGAAAAACAGCGGGTATAGGCCCAGGACCGGCGGGATATCCCGGGGGAAACAACCCACGACCAGGGCAGCCGCCGCGTCCAGCGCCACGCTGATGAGCCGCAGGTCCCAGTGCAGCCGGGGCGGCAGATACACAGTCAGGGCGGTGGCCGCCATGTACAGCAGCATGCCGCCGGTCCGCTGGAGCAGCTGCTGCCAGTCGCCGGAGAGCAGGCTGGTGACCATGCTGATGAGGTTGGAGGTCTGGGCGTTGCCGAGAAGATTGCTGAAGGACAAGATGGCGTGGACGCCCAGGTATCCGCCGATGAAGGCCATATTAAAATGGATCCGCTGGCTGAGATCGCGCAATTTCCTCATCTCCTGTTTCATGGCTGCCTTACATATCCAGCAGGCGGCGGGCCACCGCCACGTTCTGCTGCTCCAGGGAGCGCAGTCGGGCCACCGCGGCGGCCTGACCCTCGGGGTCCCGGGACTGGCGCACCGCCTGGTCGATCATGTGCCGCAGAGCCTCCTCCGTCAGGGCGTCCAGATCCACGAACAGCTCCTGGCCGATGTATTTTAGAAAGGAGGAGACCTTGGGATCGTATACGACGCCGGCCAGCGGGATGCCCTGCCCGGCGGCGAAGATCAGTGCGTGGAGCCGCATGGACACCACCACTTCCATCCGGCTCAGGGCGCCGATGATGGTGCCGGCGCCGCCGGCGTCATCCAGAAAATAGTGGGGGACCGTCAGCTCTCTGGCGGCCAGACGGTGGGCCACCGGATCCAGATGCTTTTCCACGGCGGTGAACACCGGCGTCAGACCGTAGGTGTCATAAGCGTACTGGGCGGCGGCGCGGAACAGGGGGGCCTTTTCCTCAAAGCCCTTCCACTGCCGCAGGGCAAAGCAGATATACTTTCCGTGAGGCGGAATGCCGGCGCGAAGCAGCACGCTGTCGATCTCGTCGTCATTCGCCCGGTGCAGGGTCAGGGCCGGGTCCGCTGTCAGCAGGATCTCCGGCGCCGTGACGCCCATGAGCCGCAGCTCCTCCCGGGAGTCCGGCTCCCGGAGGGTGATGACATCCACATTGGCGTTCAGCACGTCGGCGGCCAGGCGGCGGTGATTTTCCCGGGTGACGGGGCCGATGCCGCAGCCGTACATCTGCACCTTGCAGCCGGCCTTCTTGGCGGCGCTGATGTTGTGGAGATAGAACCACAGGGAGCGGCGGGAGGTCACATCCTGGATGAGGCTGCCGCCGCCGTTGATATAGAGCCTGGCGCGGCGCATGGCCCGCAGCCAGGCGGGGAAATTGGAGCGGTGCACCGCCTGGACCCGGTAGGCAAGGCGGGTGGATTTGGGATCCTTGGACAGCACCAGCACCGGCATGTCCGGGTCGATGGAGCGCATTTCCTGGAGAATGGCCTCCAAAATAGCGTCATCGCCGGCGTTGCCCCGGCCGTAGGCACCGCAGATGACCACGCCGTCCCGGGCTTTTTTGGGGCGGTTGTGGCGGCGAAGGATCTCTTGGTAAATGTGCAGCTGGGTGTCCACGGTCTTCTGAATGGAAAATTGGGTGGAGGCCTTTTGATACAGCTTTTCCCCCATATCCCGGCGCAGGGCGTCATCGCTGCCCAGCGCGGCCAGATGCTCGCCCAGAGCCTGCCAGTCCCCTGAGGGGATCAGAAAACCGTTGACGCTGGAGTCGATGAGATAGGGAATGCCGCCCACGGCGGTGGCCACGGTGGCAAGATGGAACCGGGCGCCTTCCGTCAGGGCATAGGGGAAGGTCTCCGACAGGGACGTGAGGGCGTTGATGTCCAGCGAGGCGTAGAAGCGGTCCATGCCGCCGCTGATCCAGCCGGCGAAGGTCACCTGCTTCTCCACGCCCAGTTCCCGGGCCAGATCCCCCAGCTTTTCCCGCTCCTCGCCATCGCCGGCGATGACCAGCCGCAGACGGGGACACTTTTGATAGCCGGCGGCAAAGCCCCGGATGAGGGTGGACATGTCCTTGACGGGATTCAGCCGGGCGGCGATGCCCACCACCACGGAATCGGCGTCCACATCGGCCCCCAGACTCCGCAGGTAGGGCAGCCGGTCCCCCTGGGGCGGGGCGGGAGTGAAGTCGATGCCGTTGTATATGGCGTAAAAGCGGTCCGCGGGGAAGCCCCGGGAGATGAGCAGGTCCACCATGGCGTCGGACACGCCGATGCGGTAGTCCAGCTGCCGCAGGGCGTAGGCGTTGATGGTGCCGAAGGTGAGGTGGCTGAGGGGTCGGCCCATATAGTCCAGCCGGTAGTCGCTGTGAACAGTGGTCACCACCGGCAGTCCAGTGGCCTTCCGCAGAAGGGCGCCGATCATGTTGGCCCGGGAGCCGTGGCAGTGGATGAGCTGGTAGCCCTCCCGGCGGATGTGCGCCGTCAGCTGCCGCCGGACGCGGAAAATGTTGTTCCCGCCGCAGATCATGGTGGGAATGCCCATGGCCCGAGCTTCATCGGCGAAGGGGCCGTCCCGGAAACAGATCAGCTGCGCGGTGATGGTTTTATTGAGGTTTTGCAGCAGGCTCAGCACATGGGTCTTGGCTCCGCCGGAGTCGCCGCCGCTGATGAGATGAATGACTTTCATGAGACCCTCCCTGCGCTTTTTTCAGCGCGATGGCGCTTCTTTGTGAAAATGCTCTTGAGAAATGGCGAAAAATATTATACAATGTTTTAGAATTGTTGTCCACAGAGAATCGACCGGGCTTTTTGCCTGTTATGGAGGAAATTATGGAAGAAAGAGCAAAGCGTATTGGAAAGTTCAATATCGTTGACATTATTGCCGTGCTTTTGATCCTGGCGGTGCTGGTTTTTGCCGGCGTCAAGCTGATGCACCGGGGCGGCGGCGAGACGGCGGAGTCCGCCATGACCAAGGTCACCTATGTGGTGAAGGCCGAGGGCGTGCCGGCGGAGCTGTATGAGACCTGTCTGGAGCATCTGCCCTCTCCGCTGATGGCCTCCGGCGCCCTGGTGGGCGGCCAGATCGAATCCGTGGAAAAGGCGCCTTATTACGTCCTGGGCCCTGACGGACAGTGGGTGGAGGACCCGGACCATGTGACGCTGTACTTTACCGCCTCCACGGAGACACCCACCACAGAGGTCATGACCACCAAGGTGGGCGACCAGGAGGTCCGCATCGGCAAGAAGGACTACATCCTTAAAAGCGAGTATATCGAGATCAACGGCGGCACCATCATCGACGTGAAATGGGAGCAGTGACCGACCAAAAAAGAACGCCCGGCAGGGCGTTCTTTTTTGCGTTACGGTCTCGCGGCGTCTGCCAGGTCACTGAACCACTGGACGGCAAAATCCCGGAAGGCCGCCACATGCGGAGGGAGATAGGCGTTGTAGCACCAGTGGAGGTACAGGTGCCGGGTATAGGCAAAGTCCGATACCCGCACCAGGGCAATGCCGTCGCCCTGGCGCGGCAGGCCTGTGCGGCTGGGTAAGAAGCAGACCCCCAGCCCGCAGCGGACGAAATCGCATAGGGTGATGGGATTGTCGCTCTCCGCCACGATGCTGGGGGCGAAGTTCACCTCGTTGCAGGCTTTTTGGATGATGCGGGCCCAGGGGCGGTCCCGCCGGAGGCTGACAAAGGGCTCATCCTGAATATCCGACAGGGCGACACTGTCCCGCCGGGCCAGAGGATGGTCCCCACGGACGGCCAGCATGGCGTCCTCCTGCATCAGCACGCAGGAGTTCCGGGGCAGCACCTCATCGCCCACGATGGAGTCGATGAGCATGTCGTACTCCGGCTGCTCCGCGCTCTGAAACATCCGCTGGACGATCTCAAAGCGGACTTCCGGCCGGATACGGCGAAAATCCATCAGCAGCTGTGGGATGAGGGCTGTGGCGGAGTGGACGCACAGGCGGATGCAGGTTTCGGTGCCGGACTTCTGGGCGGCGATCTCGTTTTTGGCGTCCTGGATGGAGGAGAGGATCAGCCGGGAATAGCGCAGCAGAATGCGGCCGTTTTCATTGAGATGCATCCGCCGGCCGCTGCGGTCAAACAGGGAGGCGCCCAGCTCATTTTCCAGATTTTGAATGGTCCGGCTCAGGGCCGGCTGGGCCAAATTCAGCCGTTGGGCCGCCCGGGTCATGTGCTCCAGCTCGGCCACGGCCTGAAATTGGATCAATTGAAAGATCTCCATGGTACAAACACCCCTGTCTTCCACCGGAAAACGGCTCTGCTTTTGTGTAGTATAGCATAAAAATGGAGAAGCTGCCACTGAAATTATTGAAATTATAACTTTCGGTTATTAATTTATCGCCACAAAGTGTTAGACGGTCAAAGAAAACAATGATATATTGTACAAAAATACAGAAACTTGGATGAATTTGCGGCCTGTTCGCGCCGCTGAATATTGTTTTGAGAAAGGGAGAAATCACATGCTGCAATTTGATCCTCAAAAGTATTCCTACGCCTCTCATCGAAATATCGTCTATGCCAAAAAGGGCATGGCCTGCTCCACCTCCCCCATCGCCTCTCAGGTAGGTCTGGAGATCATGAAAGCCGGCGGCAACGCCATGGACGCCGCCGTGGCCATGGCCACCACGCTGCCCCTGGTGGAGCCCACCGGCAACGGCCTGGGCGCTGACTGCTTTGCCCTGGTGTGGAGCGCCAAGGACTCCAAGCTGTATGGCCTGGACGGCTCCGGCGTGGCGCCCATGGCACTGTCCGCCGAGAAGGTCCGGGAGGCCGGATACACCTCCGTGCCCATGAACGGCTGGCTGCCCACCATGGTCCCCGGCGCGCCCAGCGCGTGGGCCAAGCTGCGCCAGCGCTTCGGCACCAAGACCATGGCCGAGCTGATGGCCCCCGCCAT
>JAETPK010000100.1 GCA_021771265.1 Oscillospiraceae bacterium | reverse complement strand
CGCCTGCGGCATGAGCCAGCGGGATATCGCTGAGCAGATCAAGGAACTGTACGGCGTGGAGATCTCTCCGGAGCTGGTAACGAAGATCAGCGAAAAGATCATGCCGGAGGTCACAGACTGGCAGAATCGTCCGCTGGAGCCGGTGTATCCGTTTGTGTTCATGGACGCCATTCACTACAAGGTGCGGGAAGACCGGCGGTACGTGACCAAAGCAGCGTATGTGGTTCTGGGCGTCACCATGGATGGCAGGAAGGACATCCTGGGCGTCTGGATCGGAGAGCACGAAAACAGCAAATTCTGGCTGAATGTGCTGAATGATCTCAAAAGCAGGGGCGTTTTAGATGTATATCTGTTCTGCACGGACGGCCTGTGTGGGATGATGCAGGCTATCGAGGCCGTCTTCCCTAAAAGTCGGCTGCGGCGCTGCATCGTCCACCAGGTGCGCAGTTCCACCAGATATGTCAGCTGCAAGGACATCAAGAAAGTCGTTGCGGATCTGAAGAAGATCTACAGTGCCGTTACCCTGGAAGAAGCCGAGAAAAACCTGCAGGCCTTTGCGGAGACCTGGCACAGGCAGTACCCCTCCTGCGTGAAAAGCTGGGAGGAAAACTGGCCGGTTTTAAGCACATTCTTCGAATACCCCGTGGAGATTCGGAAAATCATATACACGACGAACATCATTGAGGGCCTGAACCGCCAGTTCCGGCAGATCACGAAGAACAAGCCATCCTTCACGAACGACGACTCCCTGCGCCGGATGCTGTATTTGGCCTCACAGCGCATCGTGAAGCACTGGCACGCCAGATATCAGAACTGGGATCTGGTGCTCAGTCAGCTGGAGATCATGTTCGCCGACCGGGCTATAGGCTGACTCCCTTGTCCTAGTATGCCACGGCGGCCAGACCGGCATGACTTTCGGTAATCAAGGGATTCATGCCAGAATCCGCCCTGCTTTCCAGCGCCATTCTTGACTTTGTCGAAAATCGCTTACACAAAATTTTACGCCGGGCCCCGGCTCTCGGCTTGACTTCATTCAGCCAGAGCCTGCAAACCAATTTGCGCATAACTCTTGACGGCACCTAAGGCCGCGCGCCGCCCCGGAGAATAAGACGGCAAAAGGAAGTTGGGATGGATGTCCCAACTTCCTTTTTGCGTCTGGATATGGAAATCACCGTCTATGTGGAAGGGCTGTTTGGAAAGATGCGGGCAGAGTCATGAGATCGCGTCCAGGATTACGTCCATAAAATGCAAACGATCCAGCCGCAGCCGCTGACAGCGTTCTGCAAGCTGGACGACGAAATCCTTGTTGGGGGAGATGTCCTCGGCCGAACAGATCACGGATTGCTGGCTCTCTTGCCATTGCCGGACTGAGATCCCGTATGTGGTGACGCCAAACTCTGCGTTGAAGCTCTCATTGACACAGTATTCATACAGGCTCACTCAGCAGAACCTCCCTCCGGGAGGTCCGGGAAGCTGTTGTTGAAAAACAGCTCCCGGAAATCCTCCAAGGATGTTTGAGAACGGTTCAAAATGCGGATGAGCGCCGTTATTTTCACTTCGTCTGGGTAAAAAGGAACAACGGCCAGCCAGCGTTCTTCTCCCGGGACTCTGGCGATGACGCCGCATTTTCCGGTGGACGGTTCTCTCCAAATGCGGTACTCCGCCGGCTTTTTCAGGGCCTGCGCCAGCTTCAGGATCAGTTCCCTGGGCGAGGGCTTTGTGCGAAAGCCATAGACCTCCTCCAAAACCCTTCGCCCTCCGTTTTCCCAGGCGTCCTCGGCGGCCCTGGCCAACGCCCTGGAGACTGTCCCAACGCCCTTGGCTGGCTGTGCCCTGGCGCCGGCTGCTGCCGCGATATCTTTCATGAGGGGCTGGACCGGAAGCTGCTCGTAAACGACCTGGACTGCGCGGATCAGATCCTGATAGCACGCCAGGCAGGACCTTCCGCTGATCTCAAATACAATGTTCTCTGCTTCCGTCATCATGAAAACTCCCTTCACACAGTGATGCTCCCGCCGCCGGAGACGGTGGAGCGCCTTGCGGGGCGGCGGGATAGGTTGACAGGATCATCATACGACAGATTTCGACAGCTGTCACCATGCCCGACAAAATCGGACGGCAGCGAGACAAAATCGGACGCGAAAAAGACAGGGCGCACAGGAATAGGCGCTGCTGACGGGCGGTTCTCATGAAAGCACAAGCCCTTCATGGAACCTTGACGGCGGTGACCACGTTGCTGTCGTGGTACAGGGTCTCGTTGCCCTCACTGTTCTTGGCGTAAAAGGCGACCTCAGCGTAATATTTTTTGCCGATGGTGCCCTGGTAGGTGAGGCTTTTGAAGTTATGTATATTGTTGGTGGAGATCATACCAGAGGTATTATAACGGGTATAGGTCTTTACCTCGTCGTAGTAGCCGTCAGACTGCTTTTCATAGATGGTGACGCTCTTGACACCAACCTCTTCCATGGTTCTGGTTGCACAAACGTCTGCTTCAATGTAAATTTTCCCGTCTTCCTCCGCATAGGCAACGACATCAGTGACGGCGAAATAGGCGCTGGCTTGGACGGCGGCGCATGCCATGGGCACCAGCAGGGCGGCGGTCAGGATAAGGGCGGAAATCAGGCCGCAAAGGCGGCGGGTGAATCGCTTCATAAATCAGTTACTCCTCGTAAATAGAATCGATCATCGTCTCCAGCTCCTCTGTGCTCAAATCTCCTTCAATCATGCACTCTACATTTTCATTGGTCCATGCCGCTGTGGCGGTTTCGGTGTTGCATGTAATGTCATGACTCAGCCCATCGGCAGTATAAGAATATGCAGTCTGGCCAGCATCCCATTGATAGATGCTAGTATAGTTTACAGGCAAGTCATTGTATACTTGGATACGGATTGCGAACTGCCCCTCGTTGGTTGCATAAGTTGCTAAAAGTTGAGCTGATTCTTTGCGAACAGTTATTTGCACACCAGAACCAGATTCTTTCACTGTTCCTTCCGGCGCCCAGTGTGGGACAACGGGAAGGTCGGTGTATTCGGCAACAGCGGTACGCAGCCTGGTATACGGGTCCTTTTGCATAGTCGCTTCCCCGGAATTCGCTTCCCCGAAGGGGGATTCAAAACCGAAGGATTCGATTGCCCGGATGATCACGCCCTGAAGAGCCCGGCTGACGCCAGAGTCTGTGCTGAGGGCTGTGCCGCACAGCAGGGCGAACACCAGCGCGGCGACCGGCAAAATGCGGAGCGCACGGGATTGCTTGAGAGAGGAAAGCGCGGAGGGAGACTGGTTGCGATGCGATGAGTTGGTCTCACGGTGGATGTCGGGTTCAAAGGCGGCGGATCGCCCCTGGTATTGTTCCTGAAATTCTTTCCATGCCGCGTCCGCGCCGGTCTGGCGCTGCGGCGCTTCTCGTTTGCCGATCACCTCCATGATCGCCAGGATGTAGTCCTCGTCGGGGCCGTCCTCATCCATGGCGGCAAAATCCTGAACAAGCAGGTTGTCCAATTCTTCCGTGGTCAATTGTTCAAAGATGGGGTATTTCCGCTTCTCGTCACGTTCCATCCCCGTGAACCTCCTCTACGATGTAATGTCTGCCCAGAGGGAAATGTTCACTTCTTTTTCGAAGAAATTTTCTGCTCTGTTCCATAATCCTCCATAAAGCGCGCCTTGATGCGCTTGACGCGCATGGCCAGGGCGGATTTTTTCACCCCCAGGGCCATGCAGACCTCCGTGTATGTATAGCCGTCCAGATACAAACGCTTTAAAAGGAGGTAGTCCTCGGCGGAAATGAGGTCCTCCAGCTCCGCTTTCAGATAAAAGTCCCGGGTGCCCTGCCTGTCCCGCTGTTCGGAGACCTGCAGGATGCGCTTGGCCCAAAGCCGGTCCTCCCGCAGCAGTTCCCGGACCTTGAAGGCCAGACACTTGTACATCCAGCCCACGGGAGAAGGCGACTGAAACATGGTGGCCCGGTTCTCCCAGGCGAAAGCGAACATCTCTTGAACGGCCTCTTCCGCGCGGCCGCTCACCGACACGTACCGGGAGCCGTGGGCGTTGAAAATGGCCGCTGCATACCGCAGGAAAAGATCGTAATTTTCCTTGTATATCCGCTCAAATTCCTCATTTGAGCAGACGATGTCAGAAATATCGGTTGGCATAGTCCACCTCGCTCCATGTCTTGCGCCGGGGCTTTATTTTTCTGGAAGCTCATAGCCGCAGGCGAGCAAGAGATTTTCCATGATGGCCAGAGCGGACTTTCGCTGCTCCTCGTTCAGCTGGGATACCAGCTTGTTCATATACTGCCGCTCTGTGGGCTGCATGGCCCCGGTCAGCAGATAGTCCGCGCTGATCTTAAGGGCGGTGCAGATCTTCAGCAGACTGTCGGCGCCGACGCCTTTTTCACCACGCTCAATGCAGGCGTAAAAAGGGCGGGATAACCCCGCCAGGTCAGCGGCGCGCTCCTGTGTCAGCTTTAATTCCATGCGCCGTGCGGAAATGCGCTTTGCGATTGCCAGGGTCAGTTCTGGATTCCTTTTGGCCACAATATCACCTCATTTTATACCTATGGAGATATTGTAACCAAATGCTGTTATGGCAACTAGAATCTAAAGAATCTATTTTGAGAAATAATTTGCTCTAAAGAAATATCGTGCGGAAGCGGCCGGCAACCGCAAGGGGAGGAGTATGTAAACGGCCGGTTCTAAAAGCGCGGCGGCTGCGCATATGGTGGGGTGGAAACAAAAAAGGAGGACAAGCGTATGACGGTTCGCATCCATCCCTCTGAACATGAAAAAGACTACACGGAACTGCTGCTGGCGCTGCTGGTCCAGGCCAGCCTTCCAGCGATGACGGAGGCCCTTTCCCGGGAGAAGGGCGGGACGGCGCGCCCTGGCCCGGCGTGACCCGCCGCCTGCCAAAGCCGATGAGGAGGTGACATTTTCATGCGGATCGCCGCCTATTGCCGCGTTTCCACCGACAAAGAGGACCAGCTGAACAGCCTGGCGGTCCAGAAGGCCTTTTTCGTGGAATACGCGGAAAAGAACGGCCATGACCTGGTGGGGCTGTATGCCGACGAGGGCATTTCCGGCACAAAAACAAAAAACCGCCTGGAATTCAGGCGGATGATGGCGGACGGGGAACGGGGCGTGTTTCAGCTGCTGGTGGTAAAGGATATCTCCCGCCTGGCCCGCAACACCGTGGATCTGCTGCAAAGCGTCCGCCGTTTGAAAGCGCGGGGGATCGAGACAGTGTTTTTGACGGCGGACATGACCTCCATGGGCGACAGCGAGTTCATTTTGACCGTGTTTGGCGCCATGGCCCAGGAGGAGTCCAGGAACACGTCCAAGCGCGTCAAGTTCAGCAAGCGCATCAACGCCGAAAAGGGCAGGGTCCCCAACCTGGTGTTCGGCTACGACAAGACGCCGGGAGACTACTTCCATCTGACCGTCAATCAGGAGGAAGCGGCCCTTGTCCGGCAGATCTACACCTGGTATACGGAGGAGGGCTATGGCGGCGGCAGGATCGCGGATCTGCTGAACCGGCGGGGGGTGAAGACCAAACGGGGCTGCTGCTGGAACCAAAAGGCCGTCTGCCGCATCCTGACCAACCCCCTGTACACGGGAACGGTCATCAATGGCAAGCAAGAGGTGGCGGACTTCCTCACCAGCCGGCGGGTGGACCGGGCGGAGAGCGACTGGCTGGTAACGGAGCGGGAAGAGCTGCGGCTCGTCAGCGACGCGCAGTTCCAAAAGGCGGGGGAGCTGATGCGGTCCCGGAAGGACCGGTTCCGCACGGAACATACGCGGCAGAGCAGCAAGCACCTTTTTTCCACCCTCATCGTCTGCAAGACCTGCGGCTGGTCCTTCCGGCGGGTGAGCCGCACCTATCAGAACACATACGTCCGCTGGGTGTGCAGCAGGCACAACGGCCAGGGCATCCGCGGCTGCCCCAACGCCGCGTCGGTGGAGGAAACGGAGCTGATGGACCGGCTGGACGCGTATTTCCTGTCGCTTATCAAGGACCGCGGCCGGGTGGAGCAGGTCCTTCGGAAAAAGCTGCGGGAGAGCTGTACCTGCCGGGATGAGCGGGAGGACCGCCGCCGGGAGGCGCGGCAGCGGCTGGAGAAGCTGGAAAAGCAGCGGAAAAAGTTCCTGGACCTGTACGCCGAGGACCTCATCACCCGGACGGAGCTGGACAAAAAACTGGGGAACGGCCGGGAGGAGATGGCGCGGCTGGAGGCGGAGCTTCAGCGGCTGGAGGCCGGCGCGCTGAGCGAGGAGGACATTTGCCGCGCGGCCAAAAGGATGGCGGAAAGCCTGGAGGACTTCGTATCCGTCCGCAAACTGAATAACGCCCAGCTGAAGCAGCTGGTGAAAAAAATCGAGGTAGACGAAGACGGAACGGTCGACGTCTACCTCCGTTTTT
>JAETPK010000099.1 GCA_021771265.1 Oscillospiraceae bacterium | reverse complement strand
TACCGCCATCGTGGAACATTCCCACATTCCCGGGCTGTACCTGCTGACGGCGCCGGTCCGCACCCGGGGCCGTCCCGTCACCCAGGCGCAGATGGCGGCCCTGCTGGGGGAGATCCGCAAGCGGTTCGACTACTGCCTGCTGGACGCGCCGGCGGGTCTCGGCTCCGGCTTCCAATTGGCCACCTGTGCCGCCGACCGCTGTGTGGTGGTCACCTGCACAGATGCCTCCTCCCTGCGGGACGCGCAGCACACTGTCATGGAACTCAACCGCTTCCCCACCGGGTCTTTGCATCTCATCGTCAATCGGGTGCGGAAAAAAATGCTCCGCAATATGCACGCCACCATTGACGACGCCATCGACAAGGCGGGCCTGCCGCTTCTCGGCGTAGTGCCGGAGGACGACGCCCTGCCCCTGTGCCTGAACCGGGGCGTGCCCCTGCTGCTGGCGGACAGCGGCTCCGCCGCTTCTGCCTATCGCAACATCGCAAAACGCATCCAGGGCATCCGCGTGCCCCTGCTGCGGATCAAATAACGGAGAAGAAAGGAGTTCTGCCAATGAACATCGCTCTCATGTCTCATGACAACAAAAAAGAACTGATGGTCCAGTTCTGCACCGCTTATGCCGGTATTCTCTCTCAACACAGCATTTACGCCACCAACGCCACCGGCCACATGGTGGCCGACGCCACCGGCCTCAACGTCCACTGCTTTTTGTCCTATGACCACGGCGGCAGTCAGCAGATCGGTGCCCGCATCGCTTATAATGAGTTCGATCTCGTCCTGTTCTTCAATGATCCCAGCAACGAGAAAATGGCCGGCGCCGTGTCTTATATCTCCCGGCTGTGTGACCAGAACAACATCCCCTTCGCCAGCAACATCGCCACGGCGGAGATGCTGGTGCTGGGCCTGGCCCGGGGCGATCTGGACTGGCGGTGCATCGTGAACCCCTCCACCCGCCCTATCGCTTGACTTTTTCTGAAAAACCGCATACAATCACAAATACCGCGACGATGCCGCAGCAGTACTCCAATCATCGGCCCACAGAGAGGGACGCAGCGCTGAGAGCGCCCCGGCCGGCCTGGACGAAGGACAGCGGCGGAGCGGGGGCGGAAACGCCCACGGCGCCCTCCCCGTGCAAAAGGAGGCCAAAGGAGGCCTTTTCGGTCTTGAACTTGGGTGGCACCACGAAGCGATCTCGCTCTCGTCCCAAAAGCCTTGGGACGGGAGCATTGTTTTTTTATACACCTTCAAATAAGGAGACGAATACTATGGCGAAAATGACCCCCCGGACGCTGTCCGGCTTTATGGAGCTTCTCCCCGCGCCCCAGCAGCAGATGGAGCGCATCATGGAAGTCCTCCGCCGCACCTACTCCCTGTACGGCTTCACCCCTCTGGACACCCCCGTCATCGAGTCCAGCGACGTGTTGCTGGCCAAGGGCGGCGGTGAGACGGAAAAGCAGATCTACCGCTTCCAGAAGGGCGACGCGGACCTGGCCCTGCGGTTCGACCTGACAGTCCCCCTGGCCAAGTATGTGGCCCTGCATTACAACGACCTGTCCTTCCCCTTCCGCCGCTATCAGATCGGCAAGGTCTACCGGGGCGAGCGGGCCCAGCGGGGCCGCTTCCGGGAGTTCTACCAGGCGGACATCGACATCATCGGCGACGGCAAGCTGTCCATCATCAACGAGGCGGAGATCCCCGCCATCATCTACAAGACCTTCTCCACCCTGGGATTGAAGCGGTTCCAGATCCGGGTGAATAACCGGAAGATCCTCAACGGCTTTTATGGCATGCTGGGCCTGACGGAGAAGTCCGGCGACATCATGCGCACTGTGGACAAGCTGGATAAGATCGGTCCCGAAAAGGTGAAGGCCATCCTGGTGGAGGACTTCGCCGTCAGCGAGACCGACGCCGACGAGATCTTGAAGTTTATCGCCATCAGCGGTGGCAATGACGCTGTCCTGGCGGCGCTGGAAGGCTACCAGGGCCGGAACGAGATGTTTGAACAGGGGCTCACAGAGCTGAAGACTGTGGTAAAGTACCTGTCCGCCTTCGGCGTTCCGGCGGAGAACTTCGCCGTCGATCTCACCATCGCCCGGGGGCTGGACTATTACACCGGCACCGTCTACGAGACCACTCTGCTGGACCACCCGGAGATCGGCTCCGTCTGCTCCGGTGGGCGGTACGACAACCTGGCGGAGTATTACACCGACCGCCAGCTCCCCGGCGCCGGCATTTCCATCGGCCTGACCCGGCTGTTCTACGTGCTGGGAGAGCAGGGCATGCTGAATCCGGCGTTGCCCACCGCCCCCGCCGATGTTCTCATCCTGCCCATGACCGACGATCTCACCGCCGCCATCTCCCTGGCCACGGCCCTGCGGGAAAACGGCATCCGTGCCCAGCTCCACTGCGAGGAAAAGAAGTTCAAGCAGAAAGTCTCTTATGCGGACAAGCTGGGCATCCCCTACGTCATCTTCCTGGGAGAAGACGAGATCAGCGCCGGCGTGGTGGCCTGCAAGGACATGGCCACCGGCGAGCAGACAAAGCTGGAGCCCGCCGCCACTATCTACCGCATCAAGGCAGGGCTGGCGGAGAAGGAAAAGGGCTCCGTCATCCTGGGCTGAAACCCACCATACCGTCCAAGCCGCAGGGGTCAAATCCCAGGAGATGACGGCTCGATTGATTCCAAATCGTAATATTAATATAATATTATACAGTAAGGAGTGTTTCTGATGAAAAAATTTCGCGTTCTTTCCGCGCTGTTGGCTCTGGCGATGCTCCTGACACTGCTGCCTGTGTCCGCTCTGGCGGCGGAAGGCGAGGACTGGCTCATCCCGCCCACGCGGACGTACCGGACGTTCACCGATACCCCCGGCACCATCTGCCAAGAGGCGGCAGCCACCTGCTGCCGGACCGGACTGATGGACGGCGTGGACAGCCGCCATTTCCTGCCGGAAAGCGGTCTCACCCACGCGCAGATCATCGTCATCTCCGCCCGGCTCCACCGGCTGCTCACCGGCGGGACACTGGACTATTTCGAGCCTATCTCCTTAAAGGGCGCCGACTGGTGGACCCCCTACGATGGCTACCTGCGGGAACAGCTCCCCGCCCTGGCGGAGGACACGGTCTACGCCGGCATCCGGGAAACGCCCACAGACGCCTGCTGCCGATCCGCGTTTTTCCACCTGCTCTCCGCCGTGGTGAAGGCCGCAGGCACCGCCCTGCCGGAGCGCAACGCCGTTTACGCCGTGCCGGACTGCTGTGACCAGGACATCCTGCAATTCTACCGCTGGGGCGTCCTGGGCGGAAAGGACCAATACGGCACGCTGCGGGGCGATGACGCCCTCAGCCGGGGCGCGGCGGCGGCCATGCTGGCCCGGCTCATCGACCCCGCCCAGCGGCTGACACTGGAGCTGGAGCCTCTGGAGCTTTGCCGGGAGCTACTGAACACAGACCCGGACACGGTGCTGCTGACCGTCTCCGGACGGGAGATCACCGCCGAGGAATTCATGCCCACCCTGGTGGCCACGTACAGCAATTATAATCACAGCCACTTCGGCGCCATGATGCTGGAGCAGAGCGGCCGAACGCCCCTGGACGAGACGGTGGACGTTGTATGCCGTCTGGTGCTGTGTGAAGAACTGGCGGAGGAGCTGGACCTGGAGGTCCCGCCCTCCAACACCGCGTATTTCACCGGTTATCAGGGGCTCACCGCCCACGGTCAGGAATGGCAGCGGTATCACGAGTGGCTCCTCCAGGCGGTTTTGGACCGGCTGGGTGAGGATGGCATCCCCACTGATTGTCTGCCCCAGCCGGAATTCGCGGACATCTGGAGTACCTTGCCCTTCTCCGAGCTCTCCTACCGCGTGAGGACCCTGCCCTATTGGGGCGACGCCTTTTAAGACGACTTGATTTTGGAAAGGAGCAGACTATGAAGTGTTCCCGTTTTATCTCCGCCCTGCTGGCGCTGGTAATGATCCTTGCTCTGCTGCCCACGGCGGCGCTGGCGGCGGAGGAAGGATGGTTGGTGCCGAAGTCCCGGAACTATGCCGGGCAGTTTTGGGATGTGACCGGAACCTGGTGCGAAAGCTATGTGACAACCGTCTGTGAAGCAGGGCTGATGGAGGGCCGTTCCGACGGCAGTTTCAACCCCTCCGGCGAGCTGGTGCCGGAACACATCGTTGCCATCTGCGCCCGGCTCTATAATCTGCTCACTGGAGGAGACGGCGTTCTGCCGGAGCCGGCAAAAGGGCAGGCCTGGTATGACCCGGCTTATGAATATTTGGCGGAGTCCATCGACTATCGGGGCACCTACGACCCAGCGTCCGGAGGATATCTAGGCGGCGGGGACGGGGCCCAAACCCAGGAAGAACGGCCGAATACCTTGCGGCACAATTTTAACCCCGGCAAATACACAGTCAACCGTCGGAGCTTTCTAGATCTATTGAACCGGACGCTGGCGGCAGCGGAAGCAGACCTGCCCGCCATCAACCAGATCACCATGGTGCCGGACTGCGGGGATCCCATGGCGCTCTCCTTCTACAACGCCGGTATCCTCAACGGCTCCGACGAATACGGCACTTTCCGGGGAAATGAATCCCTGAACCGGGGACAGGCCGCCGCCATGCTGGCCCGGGTCATTGACCCCGCCCGGCGGTTGACGTTCACACTGAAATCCTTTGACCTATGCCGGGACATACTGGACATGGACCCGGATACCGTGCTGCTGACCGTGGATGGCACGGAAGTGACTGCGGCCCTGTTTGCCAATCAATTGTGCACCTCCCTCTATCAGTGGGAGGGCATCTCCGACAAAGCCCTTGACAACTCTGTCCGCTATTGGTGCTATTACAGCGCGCCCTTTCAGGTAATGGCGGAGGAAAAGGGCATCTCCCTCTCTGAGGAGGAGCTTGCCGAAAGTGCGGCATACGGCCAATCCCAAGAGGGCTACCTGGGTCTCTCCGCCGCATACTGGCAGCATCAGAGCGAATCCAGCAAATTGAATCTCAAGCTGATAAACCTTTATTGGGAGGCGGACTGGAAACGGGGAGAATACGACTATCACAGCGATCTGGAAAAGCTTTCCGAGTCCCTGCTACAAAAAGCTGTTTCCTCTGACGCGCTGCGTTCTATGGACTTTGGCGCTGTCTACGCGCGTCTGTCGGCCTCCCCCTTTGCTTCCTGGAATTCATAAACTTTGATATACAGAAAGGAACAACTATTATGATGCAGAATCGCACCCATACCTGTGGGGAGCTACGGCTCTCCGACGCCGGCAAGCAGGTCAAGATCGTAGGCTGGATGGAAAATGTCCGTGTGGTCTCCGGCAGTCTGGCCTTTGTGGTGGTCCGGGACTTCTACGGCACCACCCAGGTGGTGGCCGAGACCGAGGACATGGTGAACACCTTCAAGGCCATCACCAAGGAATCCACTATCTCCGTGGAAGGCACTGTCCGGGAGCGGGACTCCAAGAACAGCAAGATCCCCACGGGCGACATTGAGGTGGTCCCCGCGCAGGTGTCTGTCCTGGGCCGCTGCCAGCACAACGAGCTGCCCTTCCAGATCAACCGCAGCCGGGAGGCCGATGAGGCCCAGCGGCTGAAGTACCGCTATCTGGACCTGCGGAATCCCGCCGTGAAGCAGAACATCATCCTGCGGTGCAATGTGGTGGCCGCCCTGCGGCAGGCCATGACCGCCCACGGCTTCCTGGAGATCACCACCCCCATCCTCACCGCCTCCTCCCCCGAGGGCGCCCGGGACTATCTGGTGCCTGCCCGGAATCACCCCGGTAAGTTCTACGCCCTGCCCCAGGCCCCCCAGCAGTTCAAGCAGCTGCTGATGACCTCCGGTTTCGACCGCTACTTCCAGATCGCCCCCTGCTTCCGGGACGAGGACGCCCGTGCCGACCGCTCCCCCGGCGAGTTCTACCAGCTGGACATGGAGATGGCCTTCGCCTCTCAGGAGGACGTGTTTGCCGTGTGTGAAGACGTGCTGCCTCCCATCTTCGCCAAGTACGGCAAGTATGATCGGGCCTCCTCCGCCCCCTTCGTCCGCATCCCCTACCGGGAGGCCATGGAGAAGTACGGCTCCGACAAGCCGGACCTGCGCATCGACCTGACGGTGCAGGATGCCACCGCCGTATTGGGCGGCTGTGGCTTCGGTCCCTTTGAAGGGAATACCGTGAAGGCCGTGGTGGTGTCGGATTTCCACGAGACCCGCAAGTTCATCGACAAGACCCTGGCCGACGTAGAGGTGGTGTCCGGCGGCAAGCCCTACTGGTTCCGGCTGGACGACAAGGGGGAGATCGTGGGCGGCATCGCCAAGTTCGTCACCCCCATTAAAGAGCAGGTCATCGCCGCTCTGGGCCTGAAGGTGGGCGACTTCGTGGCCTTGTCCGCCGGCAGCCTGGGCACCGCCCAGAAGACCGCCGGCGTGCTGGTGAAGACCCTGGGCGCCGCCGTTCCCGGCCATATGGATCAGGAGCAGTACGCCTTCTGCTGGATCGTGGACTTCCCCATGTACGAGACCGGCGACGAGTCCGGTGAGCTGGAGTTTTGCCACAATCCCTTCTCCATGCCCTCCGGCGGCCTGGACGTGCTGCTGAAGGCGGAGCGGGGGGAGATCGATCCCCTCAGCATCACCGCCGACCAGTACGACCTGGTGTGCAACGG
>JAETPK010000098.1 GCA_021771265.1 Oscillospiraceae bacterium | reverse complement strand
AGGCTGGACTTCACGGTCATGAGGTCCGCGTACTGGGGGTCCTGCGCCAGGGCGTAGGTCATGGCCACGCAGTTGATGGAGGGACGGATCATGGGGTGATCCACCCAGTTGTCGATCTTTTCGCCGAACATGTACACGCGGGTGTTCAGCTTGCGCAGGCTGTCAATGTACTCCTGTGCGGTCATCAATGCCATTTTTTGTTTCCTCCTTATAAATTGGGGGTTTTGGAATTTAATCGTTGGCCAGGCCCATCAGCTCATCCTTGAAGATGCGCTCGTCCATGAGCTTCAGGTCCTCGGCGATCTTCGGCATGAACTCCATCTGGTCCAGCACCTGGGTCTGGAGATCAATGCCGGGGGCGATCTCAATGAGGGTCACGCCCTCGGGACGCAGCTCAAACACGGCGCGCTCCGTGATGTACAGCACGGGCTGGTGCACCTTATTGGCGTACACGCCGGAGAAGGTGATGTGCTCCACCTTGTTGACGAACTTCTTTTTGGCGCCCTCCTGCACGATGACCAGCTTGCCGTCCCGGCACTCGGTCTTCAGGCCCTTGGCGGTGAAGGTTCCGCAGTAGACCACCTTCTTGGCGTTCTGGGTGATATCGATGAAGCCGCCGGCGCCGGCCAGGCGGGTGCCGAACTTGGACACGTTCAGATCGCCGTTGGGCGCGGTCTCGGCCAGACCCAGGAAGGCCACATCCAGGCCGCCGCCCTGATAGAAGTCGAACTGGACGTTGTGGTCCAGAATAGCCATGGCGTTGGCGGAGGCGCCGAACTGGGTGCCGCCGTAAGGCACGCCGGCAATGCCGCCGGCCTCCACGGTCAGGGTCATCTTGTCGGAGATGCCCTCCTCGGCGGCCACATTGGCGATCTTCTCCGGCGCGCCGGTGCCCAGATTGACGATGGCGTCCTTGGGCAGCTCCATGGCCGCGCGGCGGGCCAGGATCTTCTTGGCGTCCAGAGGAATGGGCGGGATGGCATCCACGGGAATGCGGAACTCGCCGGTCAGGGCGCCGTCATAGGGCATGCCTAGGCACTGCATGTTGTCCTCAATAGAGCCTACCACAATGGCATCCACATAGATACCGGGAATTTTCACCAGCTTGGGGTCCAGAGAGCCGCCCTGGACGATCTTCTCCACCTGGACGATGACCTTGCCGCCGGAGTTCTTGGTGGCCTGGGCCTGGGCGGTGACGTCCAGGGGGCCGATCTCGCGGTGGACGGTGCAGTTGCCATACTCATCGGCATAGGAGCCCCGGAGAAAGCAGACGTTGATGGGGAAGCCCTTGTACAGCAGGCGCTCCTCGCCCTCGATCTCGATGAGCTTCACCAGGTCCTCCTTGGTGACCTCGTTCAGCTTGCCGCCGCCGTTGCGGGGATCGGCGAAGGTGTACAGGCCCACGTGGGTGATGGTGCCGATGTTGTGGGCGGCGATATCACGGTACATGTGGGTGATAACGCCCTGGGGCAGGTTGTAAGCCTCGATCTTGTTGGCCAGAGCCAGGTCGCCCAGCTTGGGAGCCCGGTCCCAGTGGCCGCCCACCACGCGCTTGACCATGCCCTCATGACCGTAATGGTCGCCGCCGGTGCCGTCCCGGTGGCCCTGACCGGCCGCGAAGAACAGCGTCAGGTCTCTGGGATGGCCGGTCTCCAAAAAGCGCTTTTCCAAAGCGGTGGACAATGCCTCGGGGCAGGCGCAGCTGACGAAGCCGCCGGTGGAGACGGTGTCGCCGTCATTGACCATCAGGGCCGCTTCCTCAGCGGTGATCACACGAACTTTCTTCATGCTTGTTTTCCCTCTTTTTATGTAATTTTCAGATGGCTTACTTGTTCTGGAAGTGCTTTTCCTTGCGCTTTTCCAGGAAGGCGCTCATGCCCTCCTTCTGGTCGGCGGTGGCAAAGCACATGGCAAACAGCTCGTTCTCCAGGGCGATGCCGTCATCGATGTCCATCTGCATGCCGCGGTCGATGCAGGCCTTGGAATACTTCACGGCGATGGGGGCGTTGGCGGTGAAGGACTTGGCCATGGCGATGGCGCCGTTCATCAGCTCCTCGGGCGCGTACACGGCGTTGACCAGGCCGATCTCCTTGGCCTCGGCGGCGCCGATGGTCTTGCCGGAGAAGATCAGCTCCTTGGCCTTGGCGATGCCCACCCGGCGGGGCAGACGCTGGGTGCCGGAGAAGCCGGGGGTGATGCCCAGGCCCACTTCAGGCTGGCCAAACTTGGCGCCGCCCTTGCCCTCGGCGTTGGGGCCGGCAGCCAGGATGATGTCACAGGACATGGCCAGCTCGCAGCCGCCGCCCAGAGCAAAGCCATTCACCGCAGCGATGGTGGGGATCTCCAGCTTCTCGATGCGGCGGAACAGGGCACTGCCCCGCTGGCCCCACTTGCGGCCGGCGGCCACGTCCATGGGATACTGCTCGCCGATATCTGCGCCGGCCACAAAGGAGCGGCCCTCGCCGGTGAGGATGAAGGCGCCCAGCTCGGCGTCCTTCTCCACCTCGGAGATCACCTGCTCCAGTTCAGAAATCACAGTGGAGTTCAAAGCGTTCAGCGCTTCGGGACGATTGATGGTGGCAATGCCGATATTGCCGTTCTTCTCGTAACGAATGGTCTGATACATGACTGTTTCCTCCTCAAAAAGTAAAGATAGGGCAGACCGCTTCCCGCTGCTGCGCGGAGCGGGCCCAGAGTGTTGCCGCCTGATATTTAAGCAAATTTCATGCCACCTTTTCCTGAAGCATTTCTCTGAAATTTCCAGGAATATTTGTCTATAATACGCAAATTATCCTGCCCGATTTTGTGTTTATGACAACAGTCATCGGTCTCCATCCGTCCAATTATTCAAAAATGAATACTGTCCCTGCGCTCTCCTTTTTTCAAAAAACAAAACCTCTTTTGTTAGGACGCTCTAAATTTCTTCCCTCATTTCTGTCAAATACGACGAGTAAAAAATGCCCCCACCCTCTTTTTATTCATTTTTGAATATGGTATACTCATTTTTGAATAAATCCCGTGACCCACCACGGTTTAGAAAGCAGGTGGCGATTTGGCACAATCAGAGAATTTCTCGAATATTTTTGACGAAGACATCAATTTAAAAGGCCTTTTTGAGATCCTCAACCCGGAGAACAACCTGGTCCTGGCGGATGACATGATGCTCTCGGACGCCCAGGGCATCATTCTGCGGGTCAGCGAGACTTACGAAAAAAACTTTGGCTTCACTCATGACTCCATCGTGGGCAAATCCGCTTTTGATCTGGAGGCGGACGGCACCTTCACCCCCTGCATCACGGCGGAGGTCATCCGCCAGAAGCGGAAGATCACTGCCACCCAGACCATCAACCACTCCCACAAAAACGTCATGACCGTGGGCATTCCCCTGTTTGCCGACAACGGGGAGCTGAAATACGCCGTCTGCTTCAACACGGTCTCCATGGAGCAGATCAACACCATCCAACGGAATTACCGCCATCTTCAGGACTCCATTCAGCAGTACTCCCAGGAGATCGCGGAGCTGCGCACCCGGGCCACCTCCACCTCCATGGTGTTCAAAAGCACCTCCATGCAGCGGCTGTGGACCCTGATGCAGAACACCGCCAACACAAAGGCCAACATCCTCATCACTGGCGAGACCGGCGTGGGCAAGAGCGCCATTGCCAAGACCATCCACAAAATGAGCAACCGGGCCGACGGCCCCTTTATCGAGGTCAACTGCGCCGTGCTCCACGAAAACCTCATCGAATCGGAGCTGTTCGGCTATGAGAAAGGCGCCTTCACCGGCGCCTCCTCCACTGGCAAGATCGGCAAGATCGAGCTGGCCAACCACGGCACGCTGTTTCTGGATGAGATCGGCGAGCTGCCGCCCCACATTCAGTCCAAGCTCCTGCAGCTCATTCAGGAAAAAACCATCGAGCGCCTGTCCGGCACCCGAAAGATCGAGCTGGACTTCCGCCTCATCGTAGCCACCAACCGCAATTTGGAGGAGGAAGTCCAGCGGGGCCTGTTCCGCTCCGACCTCTTTTACCGGCTGAACGTCATCCGCATCCACATTCCGCCCCTGCGGCTGCGGAAGGAAGACATCTTTCCTCTGGCTCACCAATTTCTGGCCCGGTTCTGCCGGGAGTACGGAAAGACCCTTACCTTCTCTCCCCGGTTCATGACATTTTTGGAGCAGTACGAGTGGCCAGGCAATGTCCGTCAGCTGGAAAACCTCATCGAGCGGATGGTCATCACCGTTCAGGACCCCATCATCGACATCACCGCCCTGCCGCTGGAGTATACCGGCGAAGCGGTGCCCCCCGCGGAGTTGCTGGCCCAGACCGGCACGCTGTCAGAGCGGATGGACGCCTACGAGGCCCAGATCATCCGGGACTCCTACCACCGCTGCGGCACCACCGTGGCGGTGGCGAAGGAGCTGGGCATCTCCCAAGCCACCGCCGCCCGGAAGATCAGCAAATACGTCACTGGCAGAGCCTGATGGCCGCCGAAGAAAGGAATCTGTTCTTATGAGCCTTGTCTCATTGAAAACTGAGCTGCGGCAGGACTTGAAGCTGACGCCGCAGCTGCTGCAATCCATGGAGATCCTGCAAATGAACTCCCAGGAGCTGCTGGAGTACCTGAACAAGGTCAGCGAGGAAAACCCCATCGTGGAGCAGGAGGAACCCGCCTCCCTCCGCAGCGCCTATGAGGAGCTGCGGCAGAAGGCCAGCTGGATCGACGGGGGGCTTCACGGCGGGACCTTCACCCATGATGACACCGGCATGCCCGAGCGTGGCGCCGCCGACCGGGAGACGGAGAGCCTGTCCGCCTTTTTGTGCGATCAGCTGGACCGGAAGCGCCTGCCCAAGCCGCTGCTGGCCCTGACCCGGTACATCGCGGAGTTGGTGGACGAGGATGGCTGGCTGAACCAGGAGGACCTGGACGGCCTGCTGGACCTGAAGATCCCCCAGGCGCTGATCGACCAGGCCCTCTCCACGGTCCAGAGTCTGGACCCCGCCGGCGTGGGCGCCAGGAACCTGGCGGAGTGCCTGCTGCTGCAGCTGGCCCGGCGGGACAATGTGTCCCCCGCCGTCATGGACATCGTCTCCCGGTTCCTGCCGGAGCTGAGCCGCAAGCACTACGGCCCCATCTCCCGGGAACTGGGCCTCACGGCGGAGGAGATCCAAGCGGCGGAAAAGGTCATCGCCAGTCTGGAGCCCCATCCCGGACGGGCTTTTCAGCCGGTGGAGCCCACAGTCTATGTCCGGCCGGATATTTTTATCGTGGAACTGGACGGGCAGCTCCAGGCCGTTTTAAACGAATACTATCTGCCCCGGGTATCCATCAGCGACTACTACGCCCGTCTTTTGAAGGAGTCCGATGAGCAGGAGACCCGGGAATACCTGCGGCAGAAAATGCAGCAGGCCAAATGGCTTTTAAACAGTCTGGAACGCCGGGGCAGCACGCTCCGCGCCTGCGCGGACGCTATTTTGGAGGCGCAACGGCCCTTTTTCGCAGGCGAGACCAACGAGCTCTCCCCCATGAGCCTCAGCTCTCTGGCGGAGGCTCTGGGAGTCCATCCCTCCACCGTCTCCCGCGCCACCCGGGGCAAGTTTCTCCAGTGCCGCCAGGGCACCTATCCCCTGCGCTACTTTTTCAGCCGGGCCATCGGCGACCGGGGCCCTTCCCAGCAGGCGGTGAAGCGAAAGCTTCTGGAGCTGGTCCGCAGCGAAAATCCCCACCGCCCCTTCAGCGACCAGCGCCTGTGCCAGCTGCTCTCCGCCCAGGGCGTCCAGGTGGCCCGCCGCACCGTGGCCAAATACCGCATCGAGCTGGGGATCCAGTCCTCCACAGCCAGAAAGCGGTAGCCGGGCGGCTCCGCGTTCCTGCTGGACGGTAAGGGCGGGAGCGCCCACAACGCCGTGCTGAACATGTGTTATGCCAGGGCCCGGTTCTGCGACGCCGGCAACCGGCGGTTCACGGCGGTTGATCCCATCCTTGCCCCCAGTCAGTACGACCCGCGGGAGTATGTCACCGCATTAAAGCATATGGCTCCCTATGATCTAGGTTTCCAATTCAATCCCAGTATAGAGAGCAAGTAAAGCCTGCCGCTCTATATAAGTTGTGGATTTAGAAAGTGTGAGTTAAACAAAATGGCTAAATGAGCAGAGAAGCAGCGCCAAAAAAGAGAAAAATATCTCCGAGAAAAAGAGCGACAAAAAAAGGACGCCATGCGGCGTGCAACAATGGAAAAAATACTTCGAACATTATTTTTTGTGCTCTGTATTTTATTTATCCTACTCACTCCGTTTCTCCCAGAAGACAAGAAGCTTTTTGGAATACTCGCAGCATTTTGGCTTTTTTCTGCTTGGACGAATTGGAAAATAGACCCCAACGGGAAATGGGCCTCAGTCGTTCAAGTTGGAAAATCCGGGATGTGTAAGCCAATTTACCATCGAAATCTATCAGTAGCACTTGTTTCCTCAGTAATCTCGATGATACTAACCATAATTACTATAGGTATTATAGGAGGGTAATATTGTCAATGACCCCGATCTGGTCATGTCAATCAATTTACGCAAGAGCATGATCGCACATATAATGACATTAAGAAGGAGTAATTAATGACTACTGAACAATGGCCCATTTTTGCTTAGGCGAGAGAATTGCCCGCAAAAACGCAAGTAGTTGCAAAATGGCGCACTGAATCTTGCGGAGATTCAGCGCCAGAACG
>JAETPK010000097.1 GCA_021771265.1 Oscillospiraceae bacterium | reverse complement strand
ATGGTTTTGGCGCTGAACAGCTTATCCAGCCTTTCTCTCGGCCAGATGGTCAGCCATGTCGGAAATTCTTGTCCCAGCTCACACAGCATCCACTGACCGGTGTAGACAGGCTGCTCGTTCTTTTCCCACAGGCCTGTTTCCTCCCGCTGGACCTCGTTGACCTCCGTCAGCCTGACGGTACACAGCTCCGTAGTCAGGCCGCGATATGTTCCCCGAACATACCCACTGCCGCTGCAATGGGTGTGTCTGGGCAGGGGTATGTTCGTGTCCTCTGCGTCCAGAAGATGCGGCGTGGGGCTCATCTGCACGTTTTCAAGGGCGGCGCTTACGATGTCCGGTGCGATGGCATCGAAGGCCTGCTGGCTTGCCTTGTCCTTGGACTTGCCCTGCACCATCTGCCCCAGGCCAAGGATCACGCCGCCGATGACGACCAGCACAATGTTGCCGCCCAGAATGATGCCTGCGATGGCGACCACACCGCCCACCAGCGAAAGGAGTTTTCCGCCCAATTTGCCGCCCTTGCTTTTGCGAAGCTGCCGCGACAAATGTTCATCCGTCATGTTCCTGCTTTTTTCTTCCATATTCTTCTCCTTATTCTGTCGTGCCGGTCAGCGCGGGGCTTTCCGTTATCATATCCAGCAGATTGCCCATACCAGCCAGCGAGGCGATGAACCACTTGCGGATGCCGTCAATGTCCCGCAGATCCAGCTCCTCCGGAACGCCCGCAAACACATACCGGGTGTTCAGAGCCAGCGTCAGCTCGCTGTCACGGAGGACAAGACCGCACAGCTTGGCACTGTTGGAAGATGTCTCCAGCTTCTGTACCAGGTCACGAAGCTGCGGTGTGACCTGATTGTCCGCCTCCCGGCCATCCGCCGTGTGAGCGGCAAAGTGCTTCCGGAAGGCGGCAGGGTCGGTGATGTCGTCCTTCTTCCGCTCCTGGAACGTATCATTCAGGGCGATGTCCAGCGTCGGGTCACAAATGTCCTTGCAGCGGACCACGATGCCGCGGAACAGCGTCTCGGTTCGAGTCATCCAGTTGTCGTTGTCAGGGCCGGATTTTTCCTCTACGGTGCGGCGCAGCTCCACGTTGGCCGCGGAGAACCGCAGCCCCTTGTGCTCACCCTCGTGAAAGTCTGTCACGGTACACTCCGTAAAGGAGACCGTCGACAGCTTTGCCGCCTTCAAGTACGCCCAGTCGATGGGCAGTGTGGCCGGCTCCGGCTCCGGGCCGAAGGCTTTTGTCAGCTCCGTGCGGAAGAAGCCGCCCAGCTGCTGCTGCATCAGGGCTTTTTTCTTCTTCTGGGCGGGCTGTGCCACCAACAGGAACAGTGCCACACCGGAAAAGACCAGAATGCAGATCACAATAATATTGCGATACACAAACATCATGATGCATCCGGTGATCACCAGAATAACGCCCAGCAGGATTCCGATGCTCTCCATTCTCTGATAGCTTCCCAGCTTTTTTGACAGCTCCGTGTCGGTCATGCGCTCGGCGCCCACAGCGTCAAAGTCATTGCGTTTCTTTCGCATAGCTATCCCTCCTCAGTAGCAAAGGCTGAAATACAGGCTGCGGTAGGGATCCACAGTGTCGATGTCCATGAGGGCAGCTTCGGGCGAAATGCTGTCCAACTGCATACGCTTGGCGCTGTCTTTGTAGCTCGACGGCTGTCCCTCGGCAGCAAATACGAGTCCGTCATAGTCCTCCGGGAGATAGACGGAGTAGCTCTTGGTCAGAACCTGTGCCCAGTCGCCGACATTGTACTGCCAGTCGGTCGAGTAGGCAAACTCGATTAGGTAGCTGTTCCCCTGCCAGCTGATGGTGTGGAGATAATAGTTGTCCCCGCGCTGGCTGTTGCCATAGGCCGTTGAGGTGGTGAGCCACATCCCAGTGTAGAAGTCATAGAGCTCACTGCTGGTGACAGTCGTATACTGCTGGTCAAAGTAGGGGATGGAGTCCTCCGGGATGTAGCAGACGGCGTCAAAGTGCAGCTCGCGGATGCCGTCGTGGGTGTAGTCGCCGGTCTTCGTGATCTCCCAATAGCAGTCGTCGGTATTGTAGCCGTCGCCGAGTCCTGAATAGCTGCAAACTCCGTCCTTCAGCAGGAAGGTCCCCCGCTCCACGGCGGCATTGATCTCAAGGCTGTTTCTTGTGAAGTACGGCTCCTGAGACTGGATGCCCTCCACAGGCAGGAGCGTACCGCCGTTCACGCTGTCAATGAGGTCGCCGCTGACGGTGCGATCAAGCTGTAAGGTGTCGCCGCTACCGTCGAAGTGGAGCGTGATGCCATATTCATCCACCCAAAGCGTACCGTATTCGATCACTTCATCCTGATCGTTTACAAATTCCCATGTGGCGTCATCGCAGATGCGTAGCCAGAGGTTCTTCCCTTGATACTCCCAAAGGCCCACATACTCGCTGAGGTCACTGCCGCTGACGGTGACGGTGGAGAGGTCCTCCCGGAACACATAACGCTCCACGGGATCCCAGATCCAGATCAGCTCCGTCGCGTCGCCGTTTTCGTGGATGAAGCTGACCAGCACATCGCTTTCCCCATCGTCGTCCATATCCTCAAAGGAAATGGCGTTGAACGCCTGTTCCGCATCAGGGATGCTCATGGGAAAAGACACGCTGTCAAAGAGAATCTGCTCCGGTAGATCCCGGTAGAAGGCCGCGCTGCTCTCGCTCACCGTGACCAGCACATCCACGCTCTCGCCATCATGGGTGATGGTGCCGCTGCCGACCACCACGCCGGTGGTACGCCAGTCGGCTCCCGTCACATCGCCGGAGCCGCAGGCGGCAAGACTCAGGCAGAGCGCCATGGTCAGCACAGGAATAAAAATATGTTTCCATCGATTCTTCATGGTTCTCCTTCCTTTCCATCACTCCATCAGGTAGTAAGAGCCTTCGTCGTCCCGTCGATGACGATATAGCTCTCCGCCGAGAGGTCGCCGTCATAGTACCAAATGCCCTCAAATTCGGAGACATTCCGCTGGCAGAGGTCGGAATCCCAGCTCCAATAGGAGTTGGCATCGCCGTTCAGGCGGCCGTTCCAGTCGGGCACCTCGTCCCCCGAGGGATCGGGCTCGTCATCCTCGGTGAGACGACCGCCGTCTTCATACCAAAGGTACTCCATCCCTTCGCCGGGGTTAAAGTAGCCGTAAGCGGCGCTGTAGAGCTGGCCGTCCTCCATGGCGATACGGCTGCCGGAATCGTCCAAGTTGCTGTAGGCATAGATGGCCTCCCACTCCGGCTCATAGCGGAGGTAGCCGTCGTCTACCACATCACCAGTAAGATACAGCTGCCAGTTGCCGTCTGCGTCAAACTCGATGTAATCGTATTCGTTGTTCGCCTCGCCCAGCCAGATGCCCTCGAAGCTACTGAAATCGTTGACGGTATCTTCATTGAAGCCGCCTCCCAGCCCCTCATTGGGATCATCCTGCGGGGCGATTTGTCCCTCCGCATTGCCGCAGGCTGTACACAGCAGGAAAAGCAGCAATACCAGTCCCGCCAGAAGATATGGCTTTTTTCTCTTCATGTGATATTCCTCCTCATTCTTCATCGCTCAAATACAGCTGCGAAAAAATATTTTGATATGTCTCATCCATATCCGCCGCAGCATCGGGGGGTACGCAGAAGCCGTAAAGATAGGTACAAATGTCGGTGTCCATGACAAATACGGTCCATTCCCGGGTATCTTCGTTCTCACCGGCGATATAGGTTACGATGTAAACCGGATAGCTTAAATTTCTGCTGTATTCCTCATTTTCTTCGGCGGACAACAGCTCATAGGTATCCGCATCACTTAAAGACAGAGCGCAGGCTGTCAGATAATCGTCCAGCTCCTGCACATCCGGAACAAAGCAGCTTTGCTCCGCCGCATTGACCACAAGGAGCTGCCCGTCCTCGGTGATATCCTCATAGCGGTAGGTGCCGTCGTCATGATTCTCAGAGAGCAGGTTCTGCATATTGGTAAAAGGCAGTGCGCCACCCATCAAAACCGGGATGCTGTCCTGCGGAATTACATCGCCCCGGCCGTCGCCGTCCGCATCGTAGAGCTCCGCGATCTTCTGGTCATAGGTTTCCCGGTCGTAAGCGGTGTCCATGAAGATGGCAATGCTGAGATCCGGCGGCGAGAAAATGATGAAGTCGCCGTTTTCAAAAAAGGTAGGGGAACTGGGATCGTAGTCTGGGTTGACGGGCTGGCCGTCCTCCCCGTAGAACTGAAGGTGGAAGCCTGCGCTTAGCTGTTCTTCCGTGTACTCGCCCAGGCTAATACCAGCGCTTTCGCCTTCTTTCAGCGTGGCCTCCAGGCGGTTTTCGCCCCAGCCCTCTTCCGAGGTAAGGCTGATGCGGATATCCGCGATGGGGTAGGTGCTGCGGTTCACCACGGTGATCTGCATGGGATAGTGCTTTGCACCGCAGGCGGCAAGGCTCAGACAGAGCAGCACCAGGGTGAACATCAAAAGGGAGCTTCGTTGTCTCATTTCCTTTTCCTCCTTCTTCTGCGAGGCCTCAGATGTCCCAGTTGTCCATCCAGTTTGCACTCCAGTCAACAGCGGGATCATAGGGTTCTTCGGGGATCCAGCCTGCGGGATAGACGAGACCGTCTTCGTCGTGGTAGGCAAGGCCGTCGTCGCCGATGATGTAATCGTTGCCCAAAAGATAGCGGTTCACGCCATCGTAGTACCAGATGTAGAAGGCGGAGTATTCGTCTTCGTAGAACTCCGCATTTTCCATGTCGGTGTAGGCGTAAAAGTCGGCATTTCGGTAAAAGACACCGTCAAAATGCTGATCGTCCCCATAGCGCCCAAAGCGGGCAGCGGAGAGAGTGAAGCTGTTGCCGTCATCGCCGGGGCAGAGATAGGCGCGCGTCCCATTATCATAGAGGTAGAGGCCCATGCCCTCGCCCTCGTCGTTCATGGTGCCGCTCATGGAGTATTCCGGCGAGCAGGCGATGTACTGCATGAGAGACGAGTCGATGACGATGGTCTCGCCCAGCGCGTTCTGCCACATGCCGTCCCAGTTGCTTTTATCCCATTCGACGATCTCTGCCTCATCGTCCCGGAGGAAGGTGTGACGGTGGATGGCGAACTCGCTGCCCTCACCGTTCTGGTTCGGCAGCAGTACGCCGTCATCGCGCAGGAGAAAATTGTAGAGAAAGCCGTTGAAGTAGATCATCGGTCGGCCGCTCGCTTCGGACAATTCGAATTCTCCGCGCCCGCCAAGTCCCCAGCCGGTGCGATAGGCGTAAAAGCCCTCCGTACTGTCAAAGTACAGCTTCGCAGTGCCGTCGATGCTCCACATCCCGTCGAGAAATTCCATGTCCGTGACGGTTTCATAGCCGCTTTGCGTATCGTCAGATTCGGTGTCGCCGCAGGCGGCAAGACTCAGACACAGCGCCAGCGCCGTCAGGAGCGAAAAAAGCTTTTTCATGCGTTCCTCTTTCCGCGGCATTACGCCATCTTCTGATAGTAGTCGTATTCGCCGCCCCAGTAGATCACATCGTCGCCGACGAGGGTGAAGTCGTAGACAACATCTTCATACACGGCGGAAGCGGCAAAATACTGTCCGGCACCGTCCTGATTTACCTCAATGGTACCGCAGTCCACCACAGTGGGGTCACCGTCGCCGCCGGGCCGCTCCAGCAGCTCCCAGCTGCCGGAGGCGTCGAACGTAAGGATGCTGGCGGCGCCGGGCTCGGCATCCTGATACCATGTACCGGCAAGGTATCCGTAATCGCCGTCGCCGATGTTCTCGCCCGGCGCATCGCCGGTCACCTTCGTAAATGTGCCAAGCTCGGCCACGTACAGTGCGCCGACCTCATCGAACCAACTGCGGTAGGCCACACCATCGTGCTCGTTGTAGAAATAATCACAGTCATGCTCCGGCACGAACTGAATAAAGCCGCTGGCGGTCAGCTCTTCGCCGACATCATACAGCGCAAAGCGCACCTCGTCACCCTCATCATTGTTGGCGATGATCAGCGTGCCACCGTCCTCGCCCGTCCATGCGCCGCCGAAGATATACAGGTTCGCCATCTGTTCGCTGTCCTTGACCAGTCCCTCAAAGGAATCTGGAGCATCGTAAAAATTGCCGTCGCTGCCGTCGTTGTCATCATAGTCGCCGCCGCTGCTGCCGCAGGCGGCAAGACTCGTACATAGCAGCAGCGCCAGTGCAAGCGCCAGATATTTTTTTAAGTGTTTCATCGCATTCTTCTCCTTTTTCAGATAAACAGTGTCAATGCTCCTGCTCCGCCATGGACAATATCTCATCGTGGCTCAGCTCCACATCGCCAAAGCGGACAAAGATGCCGTTGGTCACAGCGCTGTCCCACACCCGTGAATCCGCAAGCGGGCGAAACCGGATCTTATCAAGATACGGCTTCATGTCCAGCAAAAGTCGGCTGCCGGATACAAAATCCACCTGCAAAACATGGTCGGGCAGCGGTGTGACGGCTGTGAGATACCTTCGGTTCAAGTGTGCGCCCTCCTTTCTGCAAAAATAAAAATCCACCGTACAAACATTGTACGGTGGATCCTATGGGATAACCATTAACCAAAGGTTAGGCCTTTTATCTGAGCAGCTCGGCAAGCTGCTTTCGTTTGGTTCGGGTGTCGCCCTCGATATGGAGCTTGGAATAAATCTGATTGACATACTGCTTGACGCTCCCCTCGGAGAGATAGAGCTTTTCCGCAATCTCGCGGTTGCTGAGGCGCTGCGCCATCAGCTCCACGATCTCAAACTCCCGCGGTGTCAGCACGTCGAAGGCTGCCGGGCGAGTGCCGGCTGCGTTTCGCGCTGTTGCCGCTTCGCCAAGCTCAATGATTTTTGAGATCAGGTCATTTTTTATCTCCCGTGCCAACAGAGGCTTCAGGATATCATAGTTTTCTACAAACGGCATCACAAGACCGTCCGGAGCAGCGTCGGAAAGTGCCTTTTTCAGCCATGCGTGGGCTTCCTCACTCTTGCCCAACCGCTCATAGGCTGCCGCTGTCTGGATGCGTAGGTGCAGCGCCACCAGCGCATAGTGCATGGATTCGCAGACCGGCAGCAGCTCTGCGCTATACCCCACCACCCGGGCATAAGCGCCTTGGGCAAGATACACCTGATTTTCGATCATTTCCATCATAGGCTTACCCGGCGCAAGCATATTGATATCAGAGAGCCGGTGCTGCGAAAAGATTTCAGGGATACTGTCCGTTTCACCCCGCAGCGCATGGTAATAGGCACTGGTGGCGTTCCAAAGGTTGATCCATGAGGCGTCGTGATAGCGCAGCAGCGCCGCGTATCGCTCCTCAAAGGTATAGCGCTGCTCCACATCGGTATAGCGCGAGAGCCGCCATGACAGAAAGTCGCAGCAGAGCGCCATGTTGATTTGCCCGTTATTCTTCGCCTGCGCATAGGCGCGCTCCAGTTCGATGTGCGCATCGGTGAAACGTCCTTGACAGAACAGGGCCTCCGCGCGCATGATGGTCTCCGCACCCTGCCCGTGGTGGTTGGTGACCTTATAGTAATGGGGCATACACTCGTCCATCTCGGCAAGCTCGCTTTCGAGTTCTCCCGGTGCGCGGTAGAACATCATCAGAACGGACGGCGAGCCAAAGGTCCAGCCGCCGCTATTCTGGATGCTGATGGCGGGGCGGGACATCTGCTTGCTGGCGCTGCGGTGCAGGCGGCTCATGGCGCTGATGTCGTTGTAGCAGAGAAAACTCAGAATGAGGTCGCACTCGCCCAGCAGGTTGCCGCGCTCTTCTTCGGAAAGCTCCGGGTGCTCCTCAATAGCTGACAGTAGCCGTGCCTTCAGCTCCAGCATTTTCGGAATCTGCCGCCATGTGAACATCCGGCGCATCAGCACCAGAATGGCGAAGGGATAGGCCTTGAGCGTTTCGGCGGGGCACTTATCCAGCGCCTCCAGAACGTCCTCAGGCTTTAGCGACGCCAGCAGGATGCCCGCATCACTGCGGATGACCCGCAGCAGCGCATCGTAATTCTCGCTCTTCCTGTAGGCGGCGATGGCATGGAGATACTGCCGATGCTCTTCATACCACAGGCCGAAGCGCTCCCAATAGAGCCGCTGTGTTTCAGCTTTCATTGCCAAGAAGCAGCGCTCGGCGCACTCCTTCATCATGTGGTGGAAGCGATAGGTCGCGCCATCCGGCAGTCGCGTGACAAAGGCATTCTGCTCGGTCAGCAGGGAGAGAATTTGCCCCGCATCCGCATCGCCTGTGATATACTGCGCCATTTCGACGGTAAATTCGTCGGCAAGCCCCATGACCGCCAGAAACTCCCGCTGCTGTTCCGGCAGCGGATCGATCATGGCGGCGGTAAAGGTGGCGTAGATGTCAGAATCGCGGCTGGGCAGCACGCCGCGCTCGGAGAGCGTCCGCAGATTCAAATATACGGCGGAGAACCAGCCCTCGCTGGAATAGAGGAGGCTTTCGATCTGCGCATCGGAAAGCTCTGTGCCGCAGCGATGTGCATAGACGGCAAGCTGCTGGCGATGATCAAATGCACATTGATGGGCAGACGGTTTGCGAGCATACAAAGAAACAGCGAGGCGCGCTTGTCCGTCAGCAGATGAAAATCGTCAACAAAGATATAGCAGGGGGCTTTGCCTGTCAGCGCATGGCAGAGATCGTCCACCAGCAGCCCACCGCCCGCGGCGTCCGTAGGGCAGGGATACTCCCGCAGGAAGGGGAACCCTGCGCGGGCAAACGCCTCCTGTACGCTTTTCCAAAAAATCGCAAGGTTGTTTGAATATACACTGATGCGGATGATGTGCAGTGTCTCTGCTTTGGCGCGCTCACCCAAATACCAGTTCACCGCCGTGGTCTTTCCGTAGCCCATGGGCGCGACCACGGTCGTCATGGCGCAGCGGGAGACGGGCCGCAAGCTCTCTTGCAGCCGCTCAGATATGTAAACGGTGTTCAGGTTCCATTTCGGTTTTGGCATGGTCAACACCTCCGCACGAGTAACAATCTGTGCAAATATTATATACAAATATCTGAATCGTTTCAAGCGTAGACGGCTAGCGAAGGTGTATCTTTTCTATGAATAAGCATCGCTCATCCGCAAAGGTTTTTGCGAAAATCTCCGAAAATCTGGCCAAAACGCCCCGCCCGGATTGTAGTATGGGTAGAGGGGGAAAACGGGGGTACGAAGTAGTCAGCAAGCACAGCAAGCGAGTACCCGCTTGCGGATTTTGCGCTGTTCAGGTCCCTTGCCCGAACAGTCAAAATTGCTTGCTGGGATATCCCAGACCCTTATGAGAAACGGAGGCTGCCCATGGCGAACCGAAAGCGGAACATTCAGATGAAGTTCTATGTGACGGAGGAGGAAAAGCGGCTCATAGACGGGAAAATGGCGCAGCTTCCCACACGGCGGTACGGCGCCTACCTTCGGAAGATGGCGATAGACGGGTATATCATCCAGCTTGACACCACGGATATCAAGCGGATGAACGCCGCCCTGTCCGCCATCGGCCGGAACATCAACCAGATCGCAAAGCGGCTCAACGCCGGAGGGAGCGCGTACAAAGCGGATATGCGGGAGATACAGGAGAGGCTGGATGAGATATGGCAGTTACAAAGACGCATCCTATCAAGTCAACGCTGAAAGCCGCCATTGACTATATCTGCAACCCGGAGAAAACGGATGGGAAACTTCTGGTATCCTCCTACGGCTGCGCCGCCGAGACCGCGGATATTGAATTTGCCTGGACCCGCCGCTATGCCATCGACAAGGGAACGAACCTGGGCCGCCACCTGATCCAAGCCTTTCAGCCTGGGGAGGTCACGCCGGAGCAGGCCCATGAGATCGGCATGGAGCTTGCAAAAGAAATCCTGGGCGGCAGGTATGAGTTTGTCCTGACCACCCACATAGACTGTGACCATGTGCATAACCACCTGATTTTCAACGCCGTCAGCTTTGCGGATCATAAGCACTACCATTCCAACAAGCGCAGCTATCACTTCATCCGCCGCACCTCAGACCGGATCTGCAAGGGACACGGCCTGTCCGTCATCGTTCCCGGTCAGGACAGGGGCAAAAGCTATATCGAGCATCAGGCGGAGCGAGCCGGCACCAGCTATAAGGCGAAGCTGCGCGCCGCCATCGACCGGCTGCTGCCCGGCTGCCATGATTTAGAGGAGCTGCTGGTGCGGTTGCAGCGGGAGGGCTATGAGCTCAAGCGGGGCAAGTACATTTCCGCCAGAGCGCCGGGACAGGAGCGGTTCACAAGGCTAAAGACCCTGGGCGCGGACTACGCTGAGGACGCCCTGACCGCACGGATGGCCGGACGCGCCAGACCCTCCCGCCAGCCGAAACAGCGCGGAGGCAGGGTCAGCCTGCTCATAGATATCCAGAACAATATCAAGGCGCAGCAGAGCGCGGGCTACCGCCATTGGGCGACCATCGAGAATCTGAAACGTATTGCCGAGACCAGCAACTTCCTGACGGAGCATGGCATCGGCAGCATGGATGAGCTGACGGAGCGCTGCGAGGCGGCGTCCGCCTCCGTCCAGCGGCTCCGGGCGCAGATACAGGAGACCTCCGCCCAGTTGGAACGGCTGGCTCTGGTGAAAAAGCACACGGAGACCTACCGCCGCCTGAAACCTGTCTATGACCGCTACAAGGCGGCAAAGGACAAGGAGAAGTTCCTGCGGGGCTATGAGAGCGAGATCATCCTCTTTGAAGCGGCGGCGCGGGAGACCCAGCGCCTGGGCGCGGTCCCGCTGCCCTCCGCGGAGCGGATAAAGGTGGAGACGGAGGAGCTGACCGCCCGGAGTACGGCGCTGAAAGCAGAACAGGCGAAGGCCCAACGGGAGGCGCGGGCGTATGAGACCATGCGCCGGAACGTGGAGAAGTTTCTGGCTCCGCCCAAACAGGAGCCGCAGCGCAAGCGAACCTATGAACTGGAATGACCCGCACAGGCTGATTTTTTGCCGAGACTTGCGTTTTCCCCTGGGCTTTTGCCGAAACGTCAGATATAATGAAGATACAAACGATTTTGAAGGAGGCGAACACCATGACAAGAGGCGAGGCCTTAAAAGACTTTTTCCGCAAGACCATCCTGCCGGTGGCGTTTGCCGCGCTGCTGTACTGCATCTTCCGCTCCGCCTGTGTAAAGAACGGGGAGCTGGACTATCTCTGGCTCTGGATCCTCTGCGGGCTTCCGTTTGGGATCTGGCGGCTGCGGCTCTGGATCATACCGGGCGGCGGCTCCCTGGGAACGGGGATCGCCCTGTTTGCCTTGAACTTCATTCTGGCCGGCTTCATCGGCGGCTTCGTGCTGGCCTGGCGGCTGCTGGTGGCGGCGTGGTATGTGCCGCTGACGCTGTACCGCCTGCTGACGGCGGGCTGTGAGTGTATCATCACCGAGGATTAGGCCCGCACTATGGAAATGTGGAAAATGGCCGCTTTGCCGATGAAAAAGCCATTCACCGCCTAATGGAAAAGGACAGGCCTTTCCCACAGGACGGCAAACCGCTTTCCCACAGCGCCGCCCAGCTTGGCCGTTTGCCCACAGTCCCACAGCGCCTACGACTGCTGCTGCCGCAAAAATCGCGTTCCCTGATAGAGAAAATCATCATTTCATGGTAGAATGGGGATAGCCCATCAAAGGAGGGAAAAGCCCATGGACGAAAATAACTCCATCCAGCTTTTTGAAGATAGAAAAATCCGCACTGCCTGGGACGAGGAAAAGGAAGAATGGTATTTCTCCGTGCAGGACGTTGTGGCGGTTTTGTCGGAAAGCACCGATCCCAAGCAGTACATCAAGAAGATGCGCGCCCGCGATCCGCAGTTGTCGGCCAACTGGGGTACAATTTGTACCCCGGTTCAAATGCTCGCCGCGGACGGCAAGCAAAGAAAGGTGCAGGCCGCCAATACCGAAGGCATCCTGCGCATCATCCAGTCCATCCCGTCGCCCAAGGCAGAGTCCTTCCGGCTCTGGCTCGCCGCCGTAGGCCGGGAGCGCATCGAGGAAACCATCGACCCGGAGCAGGCCATCGACCGGGCGCTGGAGACCTACCAGAAGAAGGGGTATGACGCCGACTGGATCCACCAGCGCATCCTCTCCATCCGCGTCCGCAACGAGCTCACCGCCGAATGGCAGGCGCGGGGCGTGGAGCAGGGCCAGGAGTACGCCATCCTCACCGACGAGATCACAAAGGCCTGGTCCGGCATGACCACCCGGCAATACAAAAACCTGAAAGGTCTCAAAAAGGAAAACCTCCGGGACAACATGAGCACATTGGAAATCGTGCTGAACATGCTGGCCGAAACCACGACCACGGAGCTTTCCAAGGCCCACCGGCCGGAGGGCTTTGAGGAAAGCCGGATCGTCGCCCGGCGCGGCGGCAAGGTGGCGGGAGACGCGCGGCGCGCCATCGAAGCGGACACCGGGCGGCCGGCAATCACAGCGGAGAACGCCGCCCAGCTCAATGCCGTGGTGACGGATGTGATCCAGGGCGTGGCGGAAGCGGACAAGCCCAAAGAGGATGATACATAAGCAAAAAAAGAAGCGGGAGCGCGGCCAACGGATATACCGAAGGCCGCGTCCCCGCTTTTGCTATGGGCGCACATGGGAAAGTGTCAAAAACCGCTGCTTTCTCGCCGCAGGAGTGCGGAGAAAAGCGCGGATGGGAAATCATAAGGGCATGGTCTGAAAACGCCGCCACAGTGGACTATTTTGCCCTTTTCCCACCCTTATCCACGCCTTTTTTCACGCGCTGGGACTGGAAGTGCGGGCAGTCCAACACCACCGCCCGGAAGCTCTGCTTGCAGGGATGGACACAGCCCTTGCAGAGCCGGTTGTACTGCCGCCTGCCGTTTTCCCCCAGGAAGAAGGCCCATTCCAGCCGCCACTTTACGCCCCGGCTCACAGCTCCCCCAGCTCCGGGGGCTTTTTCTCCGGGGCAGGCCTGACCTGCTGCTTCGCGCACTCCTGCTTTGCCGCCGCCAGCCGTTCCCGGATGGAGGGCTTTTTCTCCGGCTGCGTCCGCTCCGCGTGCTCTCTGGCCTTTTCCAACTCCTCGCCGCGCCTGCCGTTGTTGATAACGCCGTCGATCATGCCGTAGTCGCCCTCCAGCGTCATTTCAGCGGTACGGAGGGGATTGTCCTTTTCCGGCGCATCAGCTCTGACCGCATACGCATAGGTTCCATTTGCCATAATGAGATATTTCCCATCCTCAGAGGCGTGATGAAAACCGTATCCGTCCGCCTCCATCTGCTCCTTTGTCATGCCGCAGAGATAGAAGCTGCCCCTGGGCGTCTGGATGCGCTCGGTGATCTCACGGCTTTTCTTCGCCGGCTGCAAAAACTCCGGCACTTCGGAAAAGCCCACCCTATCGCAGTAATGGGCGGTATCCTTCCCGCCCTGATGCAGCACCACGATATCCGATACCGACAGGGAGTGCCCGGTGAAGTCTGCCGGACGGTCCACATTGAACCGGGTGTAGATGCTTTCCAGATTGTCCTTCGCCGTCAGCGGCGCTTCATAGACCAGCTCGTAGTTTTCCGACTTCACGGAAAGGCCGTTGTTCCGGATGGCATCCAGCGGCTCGAAGCGGTAGTCCCGCGTACTATCTCCCGGTTTCAGCTGATAGATGGAGAAGGTGTCGCCCTGCGCCGCCCGCGCCTGCTCCACGATAGCAGCGGGGGTCTGCGCATAGGCGGCCGCCTCCGCCGCGTACTCCCGTTCCGCCTGCTCTGCGAAGGCCAGCATCTCGTCGATGCGGGACTTGTCCGGATCATTCAGCCTTGCACGGATCTCCTCCGGGTCGAAGTCCAGGAACTCCTCGTAGCCCGTGGCGTCCTTGAATTTTTCGATCTCGGAGGGAAGATGGTCCTCCTGCGTCTGGCCCAGCGCCGCCAGCTTTTCATCCAAAGCGGAGATGCGCCCGGCCATCAGATTTTCGTAAATCGCTTCCTTTGCGGCGTGCTCCTCCGGGCGCTCCGCCGCGTACTGCGGATCGTTCTGACGGAAGAACTCGTCCAAGTCAAAGGCAATATCCATGGCCCACTCGGATTTTTCTTCTTCGGGAAGATCGTCCTGGAAGGTCATCACCCGGTATTCATCGGGGATGCTGCCGCGCTCGCCGTCGTAATACTCGCAGAAGCGGTCCCCCGTATCCCGCACATAGCCCTGATCCGTGAAGCTGCCATTTTCGTCCATCGCCACGTCCCGGCCGTAGGCCTCATAGTCGATGTAATTTTGCAGGTGCTCCGGGATCTGCATGACCTCCAGCTCATCAATGTAATACCGTCCCAGATCGTCATAGTCCTCAATGTTGGGGTAAATCTCATAGCAGTCCAGATTTTCCGTCAGGTTGATGATCTCCTGCACGCTGCCGCTATGGTCGCCCATTTCCATACCGGCCTGAAACTGCGCGTATTCGCTGTCGCTCATTTCATCCAGCTTGGAGGCAAGATAGTTCAGCTCGTCCAGGCTTTCGTATTCGCCCAGCTTGTCATAGAGGCCGTCCACATAGCAGTCATAGTCCGTGATGAACCATTCCTCATAGGGATTGCCGAAATCGTCCTTCTGGCCGATGCCGATCCGCTTGAATACCTCTTTCATTTCCTCGGCGGTGGTGGGGAACTTCACCCACTCGCCCACAAGCTCGCCCTCGTTGTACTTGCCAAGATTGGTGATAAAGGCGGCAAAGGGATAATCCTTGTTGTAACTGTAATCCGGCATATACGCTCCTCCTTCAGCTTCGCTTATTTTTGGGAAATTCCAGCTTGAAATCGATGTACCTGCCGCCCGTGTCGCAGAGGATCACGGTGGCGTCGTAGGCGGTCTGTTTCTTTTCAGACCACATTCCCTTGACATTGGTACGGCCCTTTTTCAGAAGATCCGCTGCCATCTTCTTTGTCAGTTCCTTCTTACGGCTCATCCAGAAGAGGTCATTTTTCCAGAGGACAAAGCCGCAGGACCGATCCGAACAGGCAAAGTTTTTCTTCCCCTCATAGACCGGCCGGCCGCAGCGGGGGCAGGCGCCGATCACTTCCTTCTCCGGGGCAAACAGCTTTTTGCCGTCCTCGGAAATGCAGGAATAGGTGGATACGATCTCCTGAACCATCGTGCGGATACCGTCCATGAAGCTATCCGGGTCAGCGCCGCCCTTTGCGATCTCCGTCAATTTCTGCTCCCACTCCGCCGTCAGCATGGGAGAGGTCAGCGGCTCCGGCAGGACCGTGACAAGGTTGATACCGGCTTTCGTGGGGATCAGGCTCTTGCCCTTGCGCGCCACAAATCCGGCTGCCACCAGCTTTTCGATGATAGCGGC
>JAETPK010000096.1 GCA_021771265.1 Oscillospiraceae bacterium | reverse complement strand
GAGATCGCGGCCCGGAAGGCCGAGACCGTTCCCCAGCCCCCCAAGCAGGTGTCCGGCTACCTCAAGCGCTACCGTGCCATGGTCACCTCCGCCAACCGCGGCGCCATTTTGGACGATTCTGAATTCTAACAGTATTGTTTGCTGTGAAAGGCCCCCCGCAGCCATCCAGGCTGCGGGGGACCTTTTCCATCTCCATCTCCGGATACGTTTCTGTCAATCAAACTGCCAGTGGGCGGGGTCCGGATCTGCATCTGTCTCGCTGTAGGAAGGATGGGTAAGCGTGTTGTCCTGTGTGTCCAACACATATTGCAAAGTTCTTTCCGCTGCTTGACACCAGTATAGCAGAAACGGGGCGGCTTTTGCCACCAACCGGCGGATCTCTTTTTGTCAACGGATGGTTAGCAGGCAAAAAAAGAGTTGAGAACGGCCGCGGGCCGTGCTACACTGAGGGGCAGCCTCTTTGGCACATTCCTCAAAAAAGGAGCATATCAACAGAAATGAGACAGGAATTGCTGGGGGACCTGACGAGAGGACCCCTTGGAAAGCAGATCTTTTTCTTCAGTCTTCCCCTGATCCTCTCCAACTTATTGCAGGTCCTTTTCAATATGGCGGATATCGCCGTGGTGGGCCGCTACGCCGGACCCATCGCTCTGGGCTCCGTGGGGTCCACATCCATTCTGGTGACGCTGTTCACCGGCTTCCTCATCGGCATGTCCGGCGGCGTCAACGTGCTGACAGCCCTCCATTTCGGCGCCCGGGACCGGAAGGCCCTGGCGGAGACAGTCCACTCGGCGGCCATTTTGTGCGCCGTTGTGGGGCTGCTCTTTTTGGGTGCCGGCCTGCTGTTTGCCCGGGGCATTTTGGAACTGATGAACACAAAGCCGGAGCTGATCGGCGGCGCCGCGCTGTACCTGCGGATCTACTTTCTGGGAATGCCCGCCATGGCCATCTACAACTTCGGCAACGCCGTGTTTTCCGCCGTGGGCGACACGAAGCGGCCGCTGCTGTACCTGTCTGTCGCCGGCGCGCTGAATGTGACGCTGAACCTGTTGTTTGTCATCGCCTGCGGGCTGGACGTGGCCGGCGTGGCCCTGGCCAGCGTCATCTCCCAGTACGTGTCCGCCGCGCTGATCCTGCTGGCTCTGTTCCGCCGGGGCGGGGAGAGCTACGGCCTGCGGCTCCGGGAGCTGCGGCTGAGCCGCAGCCGCTCCAAGGCCATTCTGCGCATCGGTGTGCCCGGCGGATTGCAAAACGCCATTTTCGCCATTGCCAATATTTTCATCCAAGTGGGCGTGAACTCCTTTGACGCCACCATGGTGGCCGGCAACTCCGCCGCCACCAACCAGGACCCCATCGTTTACGACGTGATGGCGGCGTTCTACACCGCCTGCGGCAGCTTCATCGGACAGAATTACGGTGCCCGGCAGAAAGACCGCATCCAAAAAAGCTTTTTCATCAGTCTGGCGTATTCCTTTGGCGCCGGCCTGTTCCTGGGAGTGGGCATTCTGGCCGCCGGTCCCCGGTTCCTGTCCATTTTTACCAAGGAGCCTGCCGTGGTGCAGGCGGGAATGCACCGCCTGCGGGTCATGAGCCTGTCCTACTGCGTTTCCGCCTTCATGGACTGCACCATCTCCGCCTCCCGGGGCCTTGGCAAAAGCCTGGCGCCTACGGTCATTGTGATCCTGGGCTCCTGTGTGTTCCGTATCCTCTGGGTCTACACGGTGTTCGCCCATTTCGGCACGATCACGTCGCTGTACCTGCTGTATGTGTTCTCCTGGGGCATCACGGCCGCGGCAGAGCTCTGGTATTTCCTGCGGGTGTACAAGAGGGAAGTGGCGGAGCTGTAAAAAAACACCGGCACGATCCTCGTGCCGGTGTTTTCGCGTCTTTACAGGGCTTTTTCGTAGCAGTTCAGCATGGAGCGGGTGTAGCCCATGAAGAGAAATTCCGCGGACCCCGCCAGGCGATAGCCCAGGGAAGGATACAGGTGATTGGCCGGAAGGTTTCCCACCCAGGTGTCCAGCCGCAGAGCGGTCTTGCCCTGGCGGCGGGCGGTGTCCTCGGCGAAGCGCACCATTTGACTGGCAAGGCCCCGGCCGGCCCACCGGGGATGGATGGTGAGGGTGTGGATGACGGCCACCTGCTCCTTGGCGGCGGGGATGGACCAGGGGATGACATCGTATTCCGGCAGCTGGCAGCCGTTGAGGTTCATGCTGCCCCAGACAGTGCCGTCCTCGCCGACGCCCACATACAGGGTGCCGGCCTCCAGGACCTGCCGGGCAGTGTCCATCGTGGGATAGCTGCCTTTTTTCCAATTGGTGTAAGAGACGCCTCGCTCTGTTTCCCGGTCCAGGATGGCGTCGTAAATGGCGGCCACGGCGGGCAGATCCGCGGCGGTGGCAAGTCGGATCATGGGATCATTCCTTTCTTTCTGAAAGGCGGCGCACCGTGCTGCGGGCGCGCCGCCTTTGGCATTACTCCTGAGACGGCTCTCCGGGATCGGAGGGGTCCTGGGACTTGGGAGATTCCGAAGAGGGGGCTTCCTGCGGGAGGCCTTTTTCGGCAGGGGCCTCCGGGGCCTCGATCTTCTGGGAGATCATGTGGACCTTTTTGGCGGCGGGCTCGATGCTCTCCGGCGTGGAGGGGCGGAAGCCCTGATCCTGCATGTTGGTGGAGGCGTAGGGATCTTCCACCAGCTCCGGGTCCCGGCCCTCGATGATGGCCACCATCTCGGCGCCGGTGATGGTCTCCTTCTCCAGCAGATACGTCACTACCTTGTCCATGTCCTCCCGGTTGGACTTCAGGATCTCCACGGCGTCCTGATAGCACTTGTCCAAAATTTCTTTCACGGCCTTGTCCATCTGGGCGGCGGTGTCCTGGGCGCAGTCCATGCCGTAGCCGCCGTCCAGGTACTGGTTCCGGCGGGAAGCCAGGGCCATCATACCGAACTCCTCACTCATGCCGAACATGGCCACCATGTTCCGGGCCACGTTCGTGGCGTCCTGGATATCCTGGGAGGCGCCGTTGGTCATGGTGTTCATCACCACTTCCTCGGCGGCCCGGCCGCCCATGGACACGGTGATCTTGGCCATGAGCTCGTCCCGGGTGCGCAGCTCCGTCTTGTCCTCCTCGGGCATCAGCAGCGTGTAACCCAGGGAACCCTGGGTATGGGGGACGATGGTGATCTTCTGCACCGGCTCGGTGTTTTTCTGCTTATAGGCCACCATGGCGTGGCCCACCTCATGGTATGCCACCAGCTTTTTCTCAAACTCCGTCAGGACGCTGCCCTTTTTCTCCGTGCCGGCGATGACCAGCTCGAAGGCGGCCAGGAAGTCCTCCTGGGACACCAGCCTGCGGCCCTTGCGGACGGCCCGGAGGGCGGCCTCGTTCACCAGGTTGGCCAGGTCCGCGCCCACGCAGCCGGCGGTGGCCAGGGCCACCTTTTTCAGGTTCACGTCCTCGCCCAGCTTGATGTTCCGGGTGTGGACCTGCAGCGTGGCCAGACGGCCCGCCAGGTTGGGCCGGTCGATGACGATGCGCCGGTCGAAGCGGCCCGGCCGCAGCAGTGCCTGGTCCAGCACCTCAGGGCGGTTGGTGGCCGCCAGCAGGATGATGCCCTTGGTGGGGTCGAAACCGTCCATCTCCGCCAGCAGCTGGTTGAGGGTCTGCTCCCGCTCGTCGTTGCCGCCCATGCGGTTGTCCCGGGATTTGCCGATGGTGTCGATCTCGTCGATGAACACGATGCAGGGAGCCACCTTGCTGGCCTCCTTAAAGAGGTCCCGGACGCGGGAGGCGCCCACGCCCACGAACATCTCCACAAAGTCGGAGCCGGAGATGGAGAAGAAGGGAACGTTGGCCTCGCCGGCCACGGCCTTGGCCAGCAGCGTCTTGCCGGTGCCCGGAGGACCCACCAGCAGCGCGCCCTTGGGGAGCTTTGCGCCGATCTCCGTGTACTTTCCGGGGTTGTGGAGGAAGTCAATGATCTCCGTCAGGGATTCCTTGGCCTCGTCCTGGCCGGCCACATCCGCAAAGGTGACGCCGGTGGATTTTTCCATATACACCTTGGCGTTGGATTTGCCCACGCCGCCGATGCCGCCCATGCCGCCGAAGCCGCCCTTTTTGCTCATCCACCGCATGGCGATGGAGAACATGAGCATGATGAGCACGAAGGGGAGCACCAGCTCTATGAAGGCGGACAGCAGGGGGTTCATCTTGGCCTGATAGGCCTGGTCGTACTCCACGTCATATTCATCCAGCAGCTTCACCACCTCGTCGTTGGAGCGGATCTGCACGGTGAACAGGCTCAGGTTCGTCTTTTGCTCCTGGCCGGCGGCGTCGGTGTACGTATAGCAGTCGTTGCCCTGGGCGTCCTTGCCCTTCGTGTATGCCACGCCGTCGCTGCCGGTGTAGACATAGCCGTCCTTGGGAGTGATGATGAGGATGTCCTCGGAAGTGCTGAAGTCCACCCGCGCCACCTGGCCATGCTCCACCATGTCCACGAACTGGCTGTTTTCAATGGTGACAGAGGAGGCCTGACGGCCGGCACTGCCCAGATACGCGGAGGCGGTGTTGATGACGATGGTCAGCAACAGCGCCCAGCACACCAGGGAAATGATGCCCCGCCAGTTGCCACTGCCGCCGCCGTTGTTCTTCCCGCCGTTTTGGCGGTTCTTGTTGTCGTTTGGATTCATGTATCGAAACTCCTTTCAGGGAACACAGACCTTGTAAAATTTAATACGCAGTATACCACAGAAGCGGCGGAGCCACAAGGACAGGGACAGCTTTTTTGATGAAGTTTCTGTAAATTTAGCTTTATTGTGGCCTTCACATATGGTATACTACAACACAAGTGTCGAAAAAATTTTTGAGGGAGACTTTATGGACGAACAGAGGAAAAATGAGCTGACCGCCGAAGCTGACGGCATCATCGAAGGACGCAACGCCGTCATCGAGGCCCTGCGGGCCGGCGGCACCATCGACAAGATCTATCTGCAAAAGGGCGAAACGGACAAGACGCTGGGCCACATCGCCTCCAAGGCCCGGGCCGCGGGCGTCGTGGTGGTGGAGGCCGACAAGCGCAAGCTGGACGGCATGAGCCGCACCCACGCCCACCAGGGCGTCATCGCCCTGGCGGCGGTGCGGGAATATGTCAGTGTGGAGAGCATGCTCCAAAGCGCCGCCGACCGGGGAGAGGCGCCGCTGCTGGTGGTGTGCGATGAGATCTCCGACCCCCACAACCTGGGGGCCATCATCCGCACCGCCTCCTGCGCCGGAGCCCACGGCGTCATCATCCCCAAGCGCCGCAGCGCGGGCCTGACCGCCGTGGTGGCAAAGACCTCCGCCGGCGCCGTGGCCTATATGCCCGTGGCCCGGGTCCCCAACATCCCCGCCCTGCTGAAGGATCTGAAAAAACAGGGCGTGTGGGTGTTCGGCACCTCGGCCCGGGGAAACACCACGCTTTATGACGCGGACCTGAAGGGCCCTGTCGCCATCGTCATCGGCAGCGAGGGCGACGGCATGACCCGCCTGGCGGAGGAGAACTGCGACTTTTTGGTGAGCATCCCCATGAAAGGCCGCATGGACTCCCTGAACGCCTCCGCGGCGGCGGCTGTCCTGCTGTACGAGGCGGTGCGCCAGCGCTTGCGGTAAACAGAGACGAAAGAGGTTGACCATGGCTCCCAAGGATGAGAAAAAAGACCAATACGTGGACCTGACCGCCGGCACGGATGTGCCGGCGGACGGCGATTTCTCCCTGGAGGAGATCCTGGCGGAATACGGCGGCGGCCGCAAGCAGCAGATCCTGCGGGATGTGGAGGTCCAGGTGAATCCCGGGCCGGAGCCGGAACTTCAGAAGGAGAGCGCCCCCGAGCGGACGCAGAACGCTCCGGAAAGGCAGCCGGAGCCGCCGGCGGAGACACCGCGGGAGCGGGACCGCCAGCCGGATCTGGAGCAGGTGCTGCCCCGGACGCCCCACCCCATCTCCCTGGAGGAGGTGGTGGGCAGCACCGTGGACGCCGTCATGGAGGAACGGCAGGAGCCGCTGCTGCGCCCCCGGCGGGGGCTGTTTTCCCGCAAGCCCCTCCGGGATACGGAGGAGCTGTACGCCGCGCCGGAGCCGGAGGAGGGACCGGAGGAGGAAGAAGCGCCCATCGGTCCGGAAGTGCCCCTTTTTGAGGCGGTGGACCTGAGCCGCAGCCAGTATCAGAGCAGGAAAGGACTGGTGCCGGGGGCCTTCGCCATGGCGCTGGCGCCGGTGCTGGTGCTGGTGACCCAGGCGTATGGAGTGGCGGTGCCCTGGTGGTCCGACTCCCTGCGAAATCAGGCGCTGGCCCTGCTGGGCTGTCTGGTTTTCTCCATGCTGCTGACCCATCAGGTGTTCGCGGAGGGGGCGCGGCTGCTGGCCCGGAAGCGCTGCACCGGAGAGGTTTTGGCCGCGCTTTCCGCCGTGGTGTCCGCACTGGACTGCGTGTCCGTGCTGCTGCTGCCGGAGCGGACGGCAGTGACGCCCTACGCCGCTGTCAGCGCCATGGGCCTGGCCTTTGCCCAGTGGGGCCTGGCCCGGCGGAGCCGCGGCGCCTATGATATGTTCCGCTCCGCCGCCGTGGATGACGAGCCGCCGTATCTGGTGACGGAGACGGAGAAGGGTGCCTGCAAACAGCGGGGTGCCGTGCCGGGCTTTTACACAGCTGCCGCCGCTGATGACGGCGGCGTCCTGTGGCAGACGGCGCTTTTGCCGGTGGTACTGGTGGCCTCTTTTGTGTTCGCGGGCCTCAGCTCCCTGGGGCAGGGGCGGGACAGTGACTTTTTGCTGAATTGGTCCGCCATTTTGGCGGCGGGGACCACATGCTCCCTCCCTCTCTGCTGGAGCCTGCCCTGGTCCCATCTGGCCCGCCACCTGCAAAAGGCCGGCAGCGCCGTGGCCGGCTGGCGGGGCGCTGAAAGGATCGCCGGCCGCCGCTGTATGATCGTGACGGACAG
>JAETPK010000095.1 GCA_021771265.1 Oscillospiraceae bacterium | reverse complement strand
GATTGAAAATTTCTTTGGACTTCTCAAAAGTGAACTGCTTTATCTGCAGGAGTTTGATTCCATGGTGCACTTTAAGCAGGAATTGATTGATTATCTGGACTATTATAACAACCAGCTCGGTTGCTTAAATAAATTTACTTTCGAATATTGTCTAACTTTTTGGGGTCACTTCAAAAATTTCCGTACCCTGTTTTGCGTTCAGGCTAATTTCTGAAAGCTCTCCGCGCCTGTGGAGCACCAAAAATGCGTACTGTCGATTCCGGAGACATAGTATGTCAGCGGCGCGTCAAAATTGCCGCTTTCCCGGAAGTCGATCTCCAGCGCCGGGCAGTAGCCTATGCTGCCGCGGTCCCGGACGCGGAAGGCGTATGCCGCCTCACCGTACCAGTCCAGCGCCGGATCCACCACCCGACAGCCCGCTTCGGAAAAGAGCAGCAATGTGTTGGCTCCGTAGTTGATCCAAACGCCGTCAAAGGCCGCTTCCGTCACCTTGCTGTAATCGCCGGGTCCCTCCTCCTGATACGGTGCGGGCTCCGTGCGGTCCAACAGCTGGGTAAAAAGCGGCGACAGCGACAGCGCCGCCTGGGTTACCAATTCCGTGTCGTAGGCATCCCGCCGCAGGACATACCCCGCGTCAGACAAGCTTCCTGCCGCTATCTCGTCTCCCCGCAGCAGGGCGTCCGCCTGGGTCAGCACCTCGTTCCACGCCAACACCAGTTCCAGCGCGTTTTCCACCGGCACGTTCTCCTCCACCCATTGACGCGCCGCGTCTCCTGACGCCGTGTCCGGCTCCTGAGACCAGTCCAGGAATTCCCCGGCGGCTCTGGCCGCCTTCAAAGAGCCGCCCGCTGTGCCGGGAGCGGCGCCGTAAATATCCGCCAGCAGCTCCGCCAGTGTCAGCTCCGGCTGCTCCTCCACAGCGGACTGTTCCGGCTGTACCGGACGCGCGGGCTGATCCGGCTGCCGGCCGCAGCCGGCCAGCAGCAGCGCTGTCACGGCCAGTATTGCCCACATTCGTTTCATCTCCATCACCTCAGCGCGATCATACAAAAAAACCGGACGCCTTTCCACCGTTTTCTGAAAACAAACGGCAACAAATCCGTAACAGGGTCTCCTTTCTTTTCCCCCGAATCTATGGTACACTGTGGATACATCAAAATCCATTGTGGAGGTGATCCCATGAACCGTCTGCCGCGTGTGCTGCCCGCAGTGCTGCTCCTGCTCTGTCTCACCGCCTGCGGCGCGCAGCCGCAGCAGCCACCTGCCCCCTCCGACCCGACGGACCCGACTCCCATCCAGGAAGTTGAAGAGACGCCCCCAGCCCCCACGGCGGAGGAACTGGCCGCCCAGGTGGTGGAGGACCTGCTCTCCTCCATGACTCTGGAGGAACGGGTGGGCCAGCTGTTTTTTGTCCGCTGCCCTGCGGAAGGCGCCGCAGAGGACGTGGAGGCTTATCATCTGGGCGGCTACATTCTCTTTGGCCGGGACACAAAAGACAAGACGGCCAACGAACTCATTCAAGCCATTCAGCACTACCAGGACGCCGCCTCTATCCCGCTGCTCATCGGCGTGGATGAGGAAGGCGGCACCGTGGTCCGCGTCAGCTCCAACCCCCATCTCCGCAGTGAGAAATTCGCCTCACCCCAGCGGCTGTACGCTCTGGGTGGCATGGACCGCGTCCTGGCGGACACCCGGGAAAAGGACATCCTGCTCCAGGCTTTGGGCTTTAACGTGAACCTGACCCCGGTGGCGGATGTCTCCACAGACCCCGGCGACTTCATCTATGCCCGTGCCTTCGGCCAGGACGCCGACGCCACGGCGGACTATGTTTCCGCTGTCACGGGTCAAATGCGCGCTGACACCATGGGCAGCGTTTTGAAACACTTCCCCGGCTACGGCAGCAATGCCGACACCCATACCGGCATCGCCGTGGATGACCGGCCCTACGAGGATCTTGTAAGCCGTGACTTCCTCCCCTTTCAGGCGGGTATGGCCACCGGCGGAGACACTACCGCCGTACTGGTGTCCCACAATATCGTGACATGTATGGACCCAGACCTCCCCGCCTCCCTATCTCCTGCCGTTCACCGCATTCTGCGGGAGGACCTGGACTTTGACGGCGCAGTCATGACCGACGACCTGGCCATGGACGCAGTAAGCGCCTACGCCGGGGACGGCGCCATGGCAGTGCTAGCCCTCCAGGCGGGAAACGACCTGGTGCTGACCACCGATTACCGCACCCAGATCCCCAAAGTGCTAGAGGCTGTGGAAAACGGTACGCTGGAGGAAGCCGCCATCGACGCCGCCTGCCGCCGGGTCCTCCGGTGGAAGCAGGCCCTGGGACTGCTTCCCGTGGAACCGGATGCCTGATTTTGTCGTCTTTTCCGGCAGAAACATAAAAAGGAGGTCTTGATATGAAGCGTTCGCTCCGTACCCTTTTTCTGCTGACCCTCTCCCTGCTGCTTCTCACCGTCACCGCCTTGGCGGACATGGGCCCCAAGTCCCAGCTGACGGTCAAAATAAAAAACGCCCCCCAGGAGCTCTATTACCTGGACCTTCTGGCGGAGGGAGACGATTTCTCCTACCCCAGTCTGACGGAGGAGGAGCTGGCCGCCCTGGACCAGGAGCTGTACAGCGCTTTGCTTGCCGCCATCCCGGCGGGCTGGCACGGCTGCGTGTCCCAGGGCACCGGCGGCATCCCCATCTGGGGCGACCTGACGCCGGATGAGAACGGCTGCCACACCTTCAGCTACCACGGCGTCCCCTGGACATACCGCGTTTTGATGGTGACCAAGTCCGGAGAGGTGTTCCTCTCCCAGGTCCAGACCCGGCAGGTCCTCCAGTCCTCCGTCACGGTGGACTGGTCCGCAAAGTCCCTGTCCGCGGCGCCGGTGTGGGTGGGCTACGCGCTGGAGCTGCTGTCCACCCTGGTGCCCACCCTCCTGCTGGAGGGACTGCTGCTGGCCCTGCTGGGCCTGTGGAACCGGCGGAACCTCTTGGTGTTTCTGGCGGTCAATGGGGTGACCCAGCTGGCCCTGTTCCTTACGCTGGGCACCACTGTCCTCCGGGAGGGCGTGGGCTTTGGCTACTATCTGCTGTTCATCCCTCTGGAGCTGGCCATTCTGCTGGCGGAGACCCTTGTCTACCGCCGTCTGTTTACCGGAACAAGCAAACGCCGCGCCGCTGTTTACGGCATCTCCGCCAACCTCTGCTCCGCCGTGTTGGGCTGGTTTTTGGCGGAGCCTGTCTGGAAATTCATCGTCTCCATCTCGTAACGAAAGGAAGTTCTCCCCATGGAAACCGAAAAGCTCTACTACGCCGACCCCTTTTTGAAAACGTTCACCGCCACGGTCCTGACCTGTGAGGCATCCAAAGGTGGCTTTGCCGTCACCCTGGACCGCACCGCCTTTTATCCCGAGGGCGGCGGCCAGCCGGCGGACCACGGCATCCTGGGCGGTGCCCGCGTCATCGACGTCCACGAAAGAGGCGGCGTTATTTTTCACACCTGCGACCAGGCTGTGGAGATCGGCAGCACCATCACCGGCACGCTGGACTGGACCCGCCGCTTCGACCATATGCAGCAGCACTCCGGAGAGCATATCATCTCCGGCATTCTCTGTGCCGACTATCACTGTGACAACGTGGGTTTCCACCTGGGCGCCGACGTGGTGACCATCGACTATAACGCTGACATTTCCTGGGAACAGGCTCTGGACGCCGAGCACAAGGCCAATGAGGCCATCTGGGCGGACCGGGCCGTGGAGATCGCCTATCCGGAAAAAGCCGCCCTGGACGCCCTGGATTACCGCAGCAAAAAGGAACTGACGGGCCCGGTCCGCATCGTCACCTTCCCGGGGGCGGACTGCTGCGCCTGCTGCGGCACCCATGTGCTGCGGGCAGGCCAGGTGGGCATGGTAAAGGTCCTCTCCTGTCAAAAATTCCGGGAGGGCGTCCGGCTGGAGATCGTCTCCGGCCAGCGGGCCCTTGCATACCTGGGTAGGACATATGACCAGGCCAAGGCCATCGGCCAGCAGTTGAGTGTGAAGCCCCAGGACGCCGCTGCCGCCGTGGAGCGGACAGTGGAGGAACTGGCCGCCGCCAAGGTCCGCATGGCCCATCTGGAAGAGCAGGTCTTTTTCCACATGGCGGAGGAAACCGCCGGAAAGGGCGACACGCTTTTGTTCCAGCCCGCCATGAAGTCTGACAGCGTCCGCAAGCTGGCGGACGCCGTGGCCCACCGCTGTGGTGGTCTGGCCGCCGTGTTTGCCGGAGAAGACGGCAAGTACAACTATGCCCTGGTCCGCACCGACAGCGGCGATATCTCCGCCCTGGTCAAGGACCTGAATCGCACCTTGAATGGCCGCGGCGGCGGCCGGAATGGCTTTGCCCAGGGAAGTGTACAGGCAGGCAAAGCGGAAATTGAGACCTTCTTCAACCGCTGACCCAGGCCATACTTTTCCACAATGTGGACGGAAATGGGGAGAACTTCATGCAGTATTACATGATCGAATGGGACCACGAGGAGGAAGACGCGCCTTGGCGGCTGTATCTGGAGATGGACAGCGGGGGAAGCCTGCGGCGAAAGGTGGAGGTCTACCGCATCGGCCTCTACCAGCCCTTTGACGATCTGGACACTCCTCCGGTAGACCCCCGCCAGTTGGCCGGTGCTGAGGGTAGCGTCACCCAGCTGACCCGGACTCAATTCGCGGATATTTGGGAACAGAGCCGGGAAATGCCCGACGGCTTTATGGGCATGTTTTTTTAACGCGCTGAAAGACCGGCGGAGCTTTGCTCCGCCGGTCTTTTCTAACGTCCCACATATTCGTTCATCGCTTCCGTGATATACTGCTTGCCGTAAAAGGCATCGTAGGTGACAGCCCTCTTCAGCTGAATGAGTTCCCGCTCCTCACCGGTGAGAGGCGCCTCCGCCGCGGAGAAATAAGCCTTTCCCGCTCCATCCACAAAATATAGGTCCGTGTCCGTCAGGGAGAACTGTCGGATGCGGTCCTGCAATGCCCACCAGCGGGTCCAACCCGCCCCGGTCAGCTCCAGCAACTGGGGCATGAGGCCGGTAACGCTGCTGTCCATCCGGGTACCCTCCTGCCCTCTCAGCAAGGAGGGATCATTGGACCAGATAAGGTAATCCGTGGAATAAAGGTCGTTGATCTGCTCCTCCGTCCAGTTCACGGTGTCGTTGTCCGGACACAGGCCCAGCTTTGTATACACCGTGTCACCGTCGGTCATAAAGAGGTTTGGCCGGTGGTCGCCGAAAAATACCAGAATGGTAGGCTCCTCCGTCTGCCGCAGCTGCTCCACCAGCCGTCCCAGGGCCTGGTCTGCCCGGGTGATGCCCTCCAGCATGACCCGGACGATGGCCATGTTCTCGTCGCTGAGAGTCTGACTCTCCACGCCGATCTGGCACTCGTAGCCAAACTTCTCCGGGTCAAAGGGCTGGTGGTTTTCCATGGTGATGCCATAGAGGAAGGCGGGCTTTCCTTCTTCATTGACGGTGTGCATTCGATCCAGCATAGCCTGGAAAAAGTAGCTGTCCTTCATATAGTAGCCGCCGTAGACGCCGCCCTGCCAGTCAAATCCCAGCTGCTGGATATCCTGGGAAAACAGCAGGTTGGAAAAGCCCATGCGGGGATAGGTGACGGTGCGGTTATACAGGCTGTCGTTGTAGCCGTGGAGCATCTCCGCCTCATAGCCCTGCTTCACAAAGGCATCCACGCTGGAATCCAACAGGCTGTAGCTCTCGTCGGACAAAAAGCAGATGTTGGTGCCGGGGTTGAAATCCATGCCGGTAAAGCCCTCCAGCATGGCCATCTCGATATAGCCGGTGCCGTAGCCCAAATAGTGGGAGTGGAAGGTGCCGCTGATGCTCTCACGCTCCAGAGCATGGAAACTTTCCAGCGGATCCCGCTCAAAGGTCAGGTCCGGCAGGCGGGTCAGGTCGTAAAAGGACTCCGACAGCACCACGATGACATTGGGCTTCACCGCCAGTTCCTCCGTTTCATAGTCCGCTGTCAGCTCATCGATGCGTGCCAGCACCGCTTGCATATACGCCTCGCTGTACCCTTCCGGCCCGGCCATGGACCGCAAAAAGCAGTCCCGCCACAGGCTCACGGTCAGTCCATAGCGGTCATGACTAACGGAGGCGGCCGTGCGGGTATACATGTCCACACCGAACACCGGCCCCAACAGCCCCGCTCCAAAGCCTGTGAACAGCAGCGCCGTCAGCATCAGGGACACGGCGCCACCCGCCAGGCGTGCCCTGCCCCGCAGGCGGGTAGACTGCCCCAGGACTGCCAGCAACGCGACACACAGCAGCAGAGCCGCTGCCGCCCGCCAGAAATCCACCGGCGGCGTCAGGTCGCCGGCCACGCCGGCCACCTGGCCCAACTGGGTGGCAAGGCCGAAATCCGCCAGCTCCAGAGGCGTTCCGTTGATGGCGTTTTTGAAGTAGTCCACCAAAGACAGTGACAGGGCCAAAAAGCCCACGAGGCCTCCGGCAATGGCCAAATGGCCGGTCAAAAACCCCAAAAGCGCCGTGACGGCGCCATACAGCAGGGCCGTCAGCAGCAGATACCCGGGGTCCTCTAAAAACCAGGGCCAGACCTCTTTGCCGATGGAGCCGGTCACTACCCACTGCACGGCCACAGCCGTCGCCAGACCCATGCAGAGAGTCCCCACTGCGTACAGCACACACCGCAGCCACAGGGGCAGTTTCTGTTTTTTCAAAACGCGTTTTCCAAGCGACATAGGGCAAAAACCTTTCCTCATGATCGAAAATCAGGGCCATGGGAGTTCCCACGGCCCTGATAGTATAACACAATTTTCTCCCGGACACCAGCGGTCAGACTCAATAAGCCAGCTTCTCGGCGAGATACGCCTTCAGCTCACTGATAGGCAGTCTCACCTGCTCCATGGTGTCACGGTCACGGACGGTAACGCAGTTGTCACCAGCCTTTTCGGCGTCGCCCACAGTGTCAAAATCCACAGTGATGCAGTAGGGCGTGCCGATCTCGTCCTCCCGGCGGTAGCGCTTGCCGATGGAGCCGGTCTC
>JAETPK010000094.1 GCA_021771265.1 Oscillospiraceae bacterium | reverse complement strand
TATCATCATGAACTTCTCCAACATCCCCTCTTTCTTTGGAATGATCTTCCACGATGCCTTCACCGGCTCCGCCGCCGTGGGCGGCTTCGCCGGCGCCGTCGTGTCCAAGGTGGTCCGCACCGGCATGGCCCGCTCCATCAACTCCAACGAGGCCGGCCAGGGCTCTTCTCCCCTCATCCACGGCTCCACCGATACCATCCATCCCATCCGTCAGGGCCTGTGGGGCGCCTTCGAGGTGTTCGTTGACACCGGCATCATCTGCTCCGTCACCGCTCTGACCGTCATGGCCTCCGGCACCTGGACCTCCGGCAACTCCGGCTCCACTCTGGTCATCGAAGCCTTCCGCGGCACCTACGGGACCGCCGGCGTTGTGTTCCTGGGCGTTTTGATGCTGTTCTTCGGCATCACCACCACCTCCGGCTGGTTCTCCTATTACCTGGTCATCGTGAAGCACGCCCTGCGGAACCACACCGATCTGTACAACAAGATCGCCTCCGCGTTCCGCTTCATCTATCCTCTGCCCAACATCATTATCGTCTCCTCCATCGTGCTGACCGGCAACGGCCCCGACCTGTTCTGGATCATCGTGGACATCACCCTGGCGCTGCCTGTGTTCGGCAACCTGCTGGCCATCTTCCTGCTGCGGAACGACTTCTTCGCGCTGCTGAAGGACTACAAGGCCCGCTTCATGGGCAAGGGCACCGTGGACCCCAACTTCCAGCCCTTCTATGACGCGCCTCCCATGCCCGGCGACGGCAGCTATGAGGAGTATGTAAAGAGCATGCAGGTGAAAAAGTAACCAAAATCACCCTGAAATTTGACAATTTTGTCAATTACCTTCGGCAAAAAACCGCACTATAATTGCAACGCATAAATGCGTTTTTAAGGAGAAACCGGACTGGTGTGCCGTCCGGTTTCTCCTGGTGATAGAACTTTTATCCATTTAACCGTAATTTTTATAGGAGGTATCATTGTGTTTAAAGAAAGTGACAAGGAGTTTTCTTTTGAGACCGAGATCCTGAGCAAGGGCGTCTATATCAAAAACCCCACCACCAATCCGGAGGTCGCCCCCATTTTTATGACCACCGCCTTCAACGTGGAGGATCTGGACGCCCTGGAGCAGCGCTATGATGAGCGCGGCTTCTGCTATAACCGCAACCGCAACCCCAACCGCAGCGCCCTGGCGGAGCTGATGACCTATCTGGAGCACGGCGAGGATTCCATCGCCTGCAGCTCCGGCATGGCCGCCATTTCCACCGCCGCCTTGTCCATCGTCAAGAAGGGCGATCATATCCTCTCCGACATGACGCTGTACGGCGAGTCCATGGAGATCTTCAGCGACCTGCTGGGCGGCTATGGCGTGGAGACCACCTTTATCGATTTCACCGATCTGGAGCTGGTGAAGAAGAGCATCCGTCCCAATACCAAGATGCTGTATACCGAGACCGTCTCCAACCCCATGATCACCGTTCCCAACCTGCGGGCTCTTGCTGACATCGCCCATGAACACGGCGCGCTGCTGGTGGTGGACAACACCTTCATGACCGCCGCCCTGTGCCGTCCTCTGGACCTGGGCGCCGACATCGTGGTCAACTCCCTGACCAAGTTTGCCAACGGCCACAGCGACGCTGTCTGCGGTGCCCTGACCGGCCGTGCTGATCTGGTGGCCAAGGCGTATCACCTGCAGGTCCTGCTGGGCACCCAGGCGGACCCCTTCTCCTCCTGGCTGGTGCAGCGGGGCATCCGCACCATGGATCTGCGGGTTCCCAAGCAGGCTGAAAACGCCTCCGCCCTGGCCCACGCGCTGGCAAAGTCCCCCTATGTGCTGAAGGTGAACCACCCCTCTCTGGAAAATCACCCCCAGCATGAGCTGGCCAAGGCCCAGTTCAAGGGTTTCGGCGGTATGCTGAGCATCGAGCTGCCTGATGACCGTCAGAAAATGAACAAGTTCATGCGCGCCCTGCATTTCGCCCACTATGCCATGACACTGGGCGGCTACCGCACCTCTCTGGCCTATCCTGTTCTCTCCTCTCACTCCGACATGTCCGAGGAGGAACGTTTGAAGATCGGCATCACCAACGGTCTGCTGCGGATCTCCTGCGGCATTGAGAACACCGATGATCTGGTGAATGATTTCCTGGAAGCGCTGGAGATCGCTTATAAAGATTGAACCTCGCCATACCAAGCGATATAAGGCCAGGCGGACTCCGGTAGGAGCCCGCCTGGCTTCTTCATGTGCTGGCGCCGCTTATAAATTTTTCCGCCAAAGGGGGACAAAACGGCAAATTCCCAAAAATTTTCCCCCATCATGTGAAAAACAAAAGTTTCAGAACGGCGGCAAATTCGTTAAAATGTAATAAAATCATTGTACGAGGGGGGAGATCGTGTGGAATATGTGCTGGAAATGAAAGATATCAGCAAAACGTTTCCAGGCGTCGTCGCGCTTGACCATGTGCAGCTACAGGTACGGCCCGGAGAAGTCCATGCTTTGATGGGAGAGAACGGCGCCGGAAAGTCCACCCTGATGAAGATCCTGATGGGTATTTATACAAAAGACCCCGGCGGAGAGATCCTGTTTGACGGAAAGCCCTATCATGCCTCTAATCCCAAGGAGGCCATGGACATGGGCGTGGCTATGATCCACCAGGAATTGAATCCGATCCTGGACATGACTGTGTACGAGAACATTTTTGTGGGCCGGGAACTGCGCAAAAACGGTCTGGTGGACAAAAAGGCGGAGATCGAAGAGGCGAAGAGGCTGATTGAGGAGTGCGGGTTGCACGTATCGCCCAAGGAGACGCTGCGGAACCTCACAGTGGCACAGTGCCAGCTCATTGAGATCATCAAGGCCATCTCCATCAACGCCAAGGTCATCATCATGGACGAACCTACCGCCGCCATCACCGAGCGCGAGGTGGAATTGCTGTTCGGCCATATCCGCAGGCTCACCGAAAAGGGTGTCGCCATCATTTATATTTCCCACCGCATGGCGGAGATCTTCTCCATCTGCGACCGGGTCAGCGTTTACCGCGACGGGCAGTACATCGGCACAGATGATACGGCGAACCTGAGCGAGGCCCAGCTGATCAAGATGATGGTGGGCCGGGAGATCTCGGATGTGTACCCAAAGCTGGAGGCAGACATCGGTGAGGTGGTCTTCGAGGCAAAGGACATCGTCCGCGCGGACAACACGGTAAAGGGCGTCAACCTGGCCGTCCGCAGAGGTGAGATCTTAGGAATCGGCGGCCTGGTGGGCGCCGGACGCAGCGAACTGGTGGAGGGCATTTTCGGCATCCACCCACTCTCCAGCGGCGAGATCTTTGTGAAGGGCAAGAAGGTGAAGGTGTCCTCGCCCCAGGATATCATCAAGGAGGGCGTGGCCCTCATTACCGAAGACCGGAAGATCACCGGCCTGAACCTGAGCGGAACGGTCAACGACAATATCGCCATGGTGGCCATCAAAAAGCTGCTGACCAACGGCCTGTATAACAAGAGTAAGGCCTACAAGGCCTCTCAGGAGTACATCGAAAAGCTGAACATCAAGACCCCTTCCGTCAATCAGATCGTCGGCAACCTGTCCGGCGGCAACCAGCAGAAAATCGTCATTGCCAAATGGCTGCTGAACGAGCCGGATATCATCATTCTGGACGAGCCCACGCGGGGAATCGACGTGGGTGCCAAGCGGGATATCTACCTGCTGCTGGGAAAGCTGGTGCAGCAAGGCAAGGCGGTCATTATGATCTCGTCGGAGATCCCGGAGCTCATGGGCATTTGCGACCGCATCGCTGTCATGTGTGAGGGGAATTATTCCGGCGAGGTCAAGCGCGAGGAATTCTCCCAGGAGCGCATTATGACACTGGCCTCCGCCATCACGGTATAAAGGAAGGGAAAAGCATGAAAGAGACGAAACGCATCAATACACTCATCAGCGAGTATTTCATTTTCGTGATCTTTATCGCGCTGGTGATTGTTCTGACTTGTTTGAAGCCCAGCTTCATCACCCCCGGCAACCTGGTCAATATCCTCAAGCAGGCTTCCATCAACGGCATTCTGGCGTTCGGCATGATGTTCGTCATTGTCGCCGGCGGTTTCGATATGTCCGTTGGCTCCACCGTGGCGTTCACCGGCATTCTGGCCGCTATGCTGGGCCAGGGAAATTATCCGCTGATCGTGCCTCTCATCGTCGCCATGCTGGCCGGTCTGGCCGTGGGCGTGGTGAACGGCGTTGGCGTTGCCGTGGGCAACCTGCCGCCCTTTATCATGACGCTGGGCACCATGACCGCCGTCCGCGGCCTGGCACTGGTGGTCTCAAAGGGAAAACCGGTCATCGGCATCAGTGCGGAATACAAGGCTGTCGCCGCTTCCTCATTTTGCGGGATCCCGATGCTGGCGGTCTTTCTGGTGATCATTATTGCCATCTGCTCCTTCGTCCTGTCGAAAACCGTTTACGGACGCCGGGTCTATGCCTGCGGCGGCAATCTGCTGGCGGCGCGGGTGTCCGGCATCAACACCACGAAGATCCGCATCTCCACCTTCGCCATCGCCGGTCTGCTGGCCGGCCTGTGTGGATTTTTGATGACCTCTCGCGTGACCATCGGCCAGCCCACCGCGGCGGAGAGCTATGAGATGGACGCCATCACCGCCTGTGTGGTGGGCGGCGTGTCCATGTCCGGCGGCGTGGGCAAGCCCTGGGGCGTCGTGGTGGGCTGCCTGCTCATCACGGTCATCGCCAACGGTCTGGATATCATGGGTGTTTCCTCCCACTGGCAGAGGATCGTCAAGGGCGCCATCATCGTCCTGGCGGTGCTGATCGACATTAAGGGAAAGAGTAAAAAGAATTGATCCGGTGTCAAGAGCCGAAGGCCGCTCCGCGGTCCCGCTCTTACATATATATTACATTTGGAGGATAGATCATGAACAAGAAAAAGTTTCTGGCAATGCTCCTGACCGCCGCTATGGCCCTGTCTGTTCTGGCAGGCTGCGGCAGCAAGGAGTCCACCCCCGCCGCTCCCACTGAGGGCGGTGAAGCCGAAGGCGCCGCTTACAAGATCGCTTTGATCCAGCAGCACCAGACCAACGCGTTCCAGATCGCCGTCACCGAGGCCGCCGAGGCTAAGGCCGCGGAGCTGGGCGTTGACCTGACCATCCTGAGCGCCGACCAGGATGCCGCCACCCAGATCACCCAGATCGAGCAGTGCGTGTCCGAGGGCTTTGACGCCATCCTGTTTGAGCCCGTCGATCCCGATGGCCTGCGTGATGCCGCCAAGGCCGCTGCGGACGCAGGTGTGGTCGTCATCAACATCGTCTCCTCCTGCACGGATTGGGAGGATGCCGGTATCTCCGCTGTTTCCTGCGGCAACAACGTCAAGGCCGGCGAGAATGAGATGCAGCACGTTGCCGACCTGCTGGACGGCAAGGGCAATGTGGCCATCCTGACCGGCCCCGCCGCTTCTTCTGACGCTCTGGACCGTCTGGAAGGCTATGAAAACATCCTGGCCAACTATCCCGACATGGTCCAGGTGGTTTCTCCCGCCGACTGCCAGTGGGATACTGCCAAGGCCCAGGCTACCGTGGAGAGCTGGCTGTCCGCCTATGACCTGGACGCCATCGTGTGCGAGAACGACGGCATGGCCGTCGGCGCCGGCAATGCCGCCGGTGCCAACAGCGGCATCGTCATCACCGGCCTGGACGGCACCCCCGACGGCTATGAGGCCATCAAGGACGGCCGTATCGTCGGCACCGTTGCCCAGGATGGCGGCGCCATGGCTGCCAACGGCCTGGAGGCCGCGGTCACTCTGCTGGACGGCGGCTCTCTGGAGAGCAACGTCCTCATCACCGACAGCGTTTGGATCGACGCTTCCAACGTCGCGGATTACGAATAAGTCATTTTCGCAAAACGCCTCTTGGCAAACCCAGGCAAAAGGACTATAATACAAAGAAAGGGAAAACGGTTTCGTTTTCCCTTTCTTTGTACAAAAACCGGAGGAATACGCCATGCTGAAGGTTGTTCTGGCGGATGATGAAAACAAGGTGCTCCTGCTGCTGCAAAAGCTGATCGACTGGGAGCAGCTGGGCTATGAGATCGTCGGCACGGCCAACGACGGCCTGCGGGCGCTGGAGCTGGTGCGGGAAAAGCGGCCTCATCTGCTGATCACGGATGTCCGGATGCCGGGATGCAGCGGGATCGAGCTGATCCAGCGGGCCAAGGACCTGCAGCCGGACCTGCATTTTATCATCATCAGCGGTTACCGGAAATTTGAATATGCACAAAACGCGCTGAAATACGGCGTGGAGGATTACCTGCTCAAGCCTCTCAAGCAGGAGGAGCTCACCGGCATTTTGCTGCGGCTGAGCGACAAGCTGGGAAAAGAAGCCGCACTGGAATTCCAGCTGAAAAAAAGCAGTGAACGGCAGCAGGAGCTGCTGATGGAATCCCTTGCGGACGCGGCAGAGCACCAGCAGCCCTTTATGGCATATGCAGATGAGGGCTTTCACACCGCCGGAGGCGTTTGCTTCGCAGCGCTGGTGCGGGTGGATATGGTGGGCCCCCTCCAAGATCCGGGCGGTCATCAGGTCATCCTCCGGCACGCGCTGGAAATCGTCCGGCGGGAGCTGCAGGCTCTGACGGATGTCTATGCCGCCGCCGTGCGAAAAGAAGGCGTCGCCATCGTACTGCGCATGAGTGCGTACCGGACTGTGGCGGTGAAGCAGTGCTTCACAAAAATCCAAAAAGAGATCGAACAGCAGCGGGATATGTTCGGCAATCTCCGCTGCACCATCTGCCTTGGCAGCCGGCAGACCGCCTTCGAGGAGACGGTCCTCTCCATGCGCCAGGCCCTGTGGTTTTGCCGGGACCGCCTGTGCCATCCCCAGAGCTGGAAGAGAGCTTTCACGCCGTCCTCTCGCAGGAAAATCTGAACGGGCAAATGCTGGAGGATTGGTTTTTCCAGGCGCTGGAGGCCTGCCTGTACGGGATGCAGCAAAACGGCCCCACAGAGGAACGGTTCGCGGAGAGCATGGCGGAAAAGTTCTGGCTCTGCGCGGACGCGCAGGGTGTGTTTCAATTGCTGCGGCAGGATATCAGCCGGGAGCTGCGGCGGTTGGGGGACGAGCGGTCCCTGCGGGAGGCCCGTCCCATCACCGAGGCCAAGCGCTACATCCAGCAGCACTACCGGGAAGCGCTGCGGCTGGAGGATGTCAGCAGCGCCGTGGGATTCAACGCCACCTACTTTTCCACCTTGTTCAAGAAGGAGACCGGGCAGAATTTTATGGATTACCTGACAGAGCTGCGCATCAACAAGTCCAAGGAGCTGCTGTGCGGCGACACGCTGTCCATCCAGGATGTGGCGGAAATGGTGGGCTATCGCGACCTGAAATATTTTTCCAGATTGTTTAAAAAGGCCACTGGCGTCA
>JAETPK010000093.1 GCA_021771265.1 Oscillospiraceae bacterium | reverse complement strand
GGAAAGGCCGAGGTGATGTATCTCAAGAGCCTGACGGATGAACAGCGCCGCAAATGTTTTGACGACCTGTTTTTGTACGATATCCCCGCCCTGGTGATCGCCCGGGGGCTGGACTGTTTTCCGGAGTGTCTGGAAAGCGCCATGGAGCATGAGAAGACCCTGCTCCGCACCGAGGAGACCACGGTGGATTTCACCAGCCACACCATCGAGTATCTGAACCGGGCCCTGGCCCCCTGCGTCACCCGCCACGGCGTCCTGCTGGACATTTACGGCGAGGGCGTCATGATCACCGGTGACTCCGGCGTGGGCAAAAGCGAGGCCGGCATCGAGCTCATCATGCGGGGCCACCGCCTGGTGGCGGATGACGCCGTGGAGCTGCGGCGCATCTCCGACCAGCTCATCGGCACGGCGCCGGAGGTCATCCGCCACTATATCGAGCTGCGGGGCATCGGCGTCATCGATGTGCGGCAGCTGTTCGGTATGCGGGCCATCAAAACGGAGTCTCAGCTGGACCTGGTGGTGCATTTCGAGCAGTGGGACCAGACGAAGTTTTATGACCGCCTGGGCATTGAGGACCATTTCACGGACATTCTGGACGTACAGGTGCCCATCGTCACCATCCCTGTGCGGCCGGGCCGGAACCTGGCCAGCATCGTGGAGGTGGCCGCCATGAACAACCGCCACCGGAAATTTGGTTACAACGCCGCCCAGGAGCTGGCCCGCCGGGTGGACCAGCGGGCGGACGCCGGCAGCAAGCTGCGTTGAAGAGGAGAAAAGACATATGCTGTATATTGGGATCGACGTGGGCGGCACCAACCTGAAGGCCGGCCTGGTCAATGAAAAGGGAGAGATCCTGGCCACGGAAAAAACGCCTCTGGGCGCATTCCCGGGGCCGGAGGGCTTTGCCCGGACCCTGGCGGGTCTGGCGGAGGCCGTGCTGCGCAAAGGCGGCGCCGCGCTGGAGGAGATCGAATACGTGGGGATCGGCATCCCCGGCGCTGTGTCCGGCGGGGAGATCCTGTACACCGCCAATATCCCCATGGCCCACGTGCCCATGGAAAAGCTGTTCCGCCGGCACCTGGATCTGCCGCTGCTGCTGGGCAACGACGCGGACTGCGCCGCCGTGGGCGAGTGGAGCTGCGGCGCCGGACGGGGCACGAAAAACTTTGTCGTGGTCACGCTGGGCACCGGCATCGGCGGCGGCCTCATCCTCAACGGAAAGCTGCACACCGGCATGGGTGCCGGCGGTGAGGTGGGCCACATCGTCATTGTCTCCGGCGGCGCGCCCTGCAACTGCGGCCGCCGGGGCTGCTGGGAGGCTTACGCCTCCGCCACCGGCCTCATCCGCCTGACAAGGGAGGCCATGGCCGCCCATCCCGAAAGCGCGCTTCACATGATCGCGGCGGAAAACGGCGGCGTGGAGGGCAGGACCGCCTTCCAGGCCGCACAGATGGGGGATGAAACGGCTCTGGCCCTGTGCGGGGACTATGCCCGGTATCTTGCCGCGGGTGTGACGGACCTGGTGAACATCCTGCATCCCGAGGCGGTGGCGCTGGGCGGCGGCGTGGCCGCGGCGCCGGAGCAGCTGCTGCTGGAGCCGGTACGGGACATCGTGGCACGGGAATGTTATGCCCGGCACACGGACCAGGTTCCCCGCATCGTGCGGGCGGAGCTGGGCAACGACGCCGGTATCATCGGCGCGGCGCTGTTGGGCCGCGCCATCTGAAATGGGGGAGAGCCTTTCATGGATTGGACGACACAGTTGGACCAATGGACGGCGGAATATCTGCCGGACCTGCGCGTGCTTCATGACGAGCCCATGAGCCGCCATACCTCCTTCCGCATTGGCGGGCCGGCAAAGCGCATGGCCTGCCCGGCGGCGGGAGAGCAGCTGGTCCTGCTCATGGGCTTTGCCCAGGAGCAGGGCATTCGGACCCTGGTCATCGGCAACGGCACGAACATTTTGGCGCCGGACGAGGGGCTGGACGCACTGGTCATCGATACCTCCGCCGCCATGCACGCCATGGAGGTCCGGGAGGGCGGCCGCGTCAGCGCCGCCGCCGGCGTGTCTCTGGCGCGGCTGGCGGACCTTGCGTGCAGACAGGGCCTTGCGGGCCTGGAATTTGCCCATGGCATTCCCGGCACGCTGGGCGGCGCCGTGTGCATGAATGCCGGCGCCTACGGCGGAGAGATGAGCCAGGTGCTGGAATCCGTCACGGCGCTGTTTCCGGACGGCGTCCGCACCATTCCTCTGGCGGAGCTGGAGCTTGGCTACCGCCACAGTCTGTTCACAGACCACCCGGAGGCGGTGGTGCTGGGCGCTGTGGTGCGCTTGCAGCCCGGCGACCCGGAGGACATCCGGACCCGGATGCGCCAGCTCATGGAGCGGCGGAAGGCCAGTCAGCCTTTGGAGTGGCCCTCCGCCGGCAGCACCTTCAAGCGGCCCACAGGCTACTTTGCCGGTACCCTCATCCAGCAGTGCGGTCTGAAGGGGCTGACGGTGGGCGGCGCCCAGGTCAGCGAAAAGCACGCCGGCTTTCTCATCAACACCGGCGGCGCCACCTGCGGGGATGTGCTGGAGCTGATCCGGCAGGTCCAGCAGCGGGTGTGGGAGGAAACAGGCGTCCGGCTGGAGCCGGAGGTCCGCATCATCCGGTGACGGGAGGCAACTATGGAAATTCTCATCATCTCCGGCCTGTCCGGCGCGGGAAAGAGCAAGGCGGCCTCTTTCCTGGAGGACATGGGCTTTTATATCGTGGACAATATGCCGGCCGCCATGATCCTGAAATTCGCGGAGTTCTGCGCCGGCGGCAACGGCCGCTATGACCGGGTGGCGCTGGTATACGATGTGCGGACGGCCAGCTCCTTTACGGAGCTATTCACCGTGCTGGACCAGCTGAAAACCATGGATGGCGCCTGCCGCATGCTGTTTTTGGAGGCGCTGCCGGAGACCATCATCAAGCGCTACAAGGAGACCCGCCGCCGCCATCCCCTCAGCGGGGACACCACGTCTCTGGCGGAGGCGGTGGAAAGGGAGCGGACCATGATGGAGCCGGTCCGCGCCCGGGCAGACTTCATCATCGACACGTCCCGTACCTCCACCGCGCAGCTACGGGCGGAGCTTTTGCGGCTGTTTGACGGCAAGGACGAAAAAAGCGGCCTGGTGGTCAGTGTCACGTCCTTTGGCTTTAAGTACGGCCTGCCGATGGAGGCGGACCTGGTGCTGGATGTGCGCTTCATGCCCAACCCGTTTTATATCGACGAGCTGCGCCATCAGACGGGGCTGGACGCGCCGGTGGCGGAGTATGTGTTCAGCTTTCCCCAGACAGGCGCCTTCATGAAAAAGCTGGAGGACCTGCTGTCCTTCACCCTGCCCCTGTACGCCGAGGAGGGCAAGACCAGCCTGTTCATCGGCGTGGGCTGCACCGGCGGTCACCACCGCTCCGTGGCGGTGACCCACGCCCTGGCGGAATATATCCGGAATCTTGGGTATCAGACGGCGGAAAACCACCGGGACATCAGCCGGGGCGGCTGAGGAGGTATGCCGATGGAGATGAAACGGGTATCTTACCGCCTTCCCAAGGAGCACGGTCCGAAGGTGGTGGCCATCGGCGGCGGCCATGGCCTGTCCACCATGCTGCGGGGCCTGAAGCATTACACGGAAAATCTCTCCGCCGTGGTGACCGTGGCGGATGACGGCGGCGGCTCCGGTATGCTGCGCCAGGACCTGGGCATGCCTCCGCCGGGGGACATCCGCAACTGCATGGAGGCCCTGGCCAATACGGAGCCTTTGATGAGCGAGCTGCTCCACTACCGCTTTACGGAGGGGTCCCTGGCGGGCCAGAGCTTCGGCAATCTGTTTTTGGCCGCCATGAACGGCATCTCACCCTCCTTTGACGTGGCGGTGAGCCGCATGGGAGAGGTCCTGGCCCTGACGGGCCGGGTGCTGCCGGTGACTACCGCCGATGTGCGGCTGGAGGCGGAGTTTGAAAACGGCGCCAGCGTCATCGGTGAGTCCAAAATTTTCTACTGCAAGAAAAAGGAGGACTGCCGCATCCGGCAGGTGCGGCTGCTGCCGGAGCATCCCAAGGCCCTGCCGGCGGCGCTGGAGGCCATCCGGGAGGCGGATATGATCGTCCTGGGACCCGGCAGCCTGTACACCAGCATTATCCCCAACCTGCTGGTGGACGGCATCGTGGAGGCCATCCGGGATTCCCATGCCCTGAAAGTTTACGTAAGCAACGTCATGACCCAGGAGGGGGAGACGGAGGGGTATACGGTCTCCGACCACATCCGGGCCATTTTTGAGCATTCAGCGCCGGGCCTGTTCGACCTGTGCCTGACCAACTCCTCTCCCATTCCCAGGGGCGTGGCCGCCCGGTACGCCGAGGAGGGCGCCGAGCTGCTGCGGTGTGACCGGGATGCCTGCGCCGCCCTGGGCGTGGAGGTCATCGACCGGCCAGTGGCCACGGTGAAAAGCGGCTACGTCCGCCACCATCCCGGCCACTTGGCCCGGGAGCTCATCCTGCTTCACGCGGAGCGAAGCGTCCGCATCGCGGGTGACAACTTTGACTACCGGGATGATACCTATCGGGTAGAGCGGCGGTAACGGGGCCCTGAGATCCCAAAAGAAAGGAACCACTCATGTCCTTTTCCTTTGACACGAAAAATGAACTGTGCCGCCTGCCGGTGCAGCGGCTGTGCTGCGCCCGGGCGGAGGCATACGGCATCCTGCTCTACTGCAATACCTTTCAGTCGGCGGAGGTCCGGGTGGTGACGGAGAATCCCAACTTTGCCGCCCGCCTGCCCCGGCTGTTCCACCGGGCCTTCGGCCTGCGGTTTGACCGCCAGCCGGAGCCGGGAGCGGCGGGAAAGCTGGTGTTTCAGATCACGGAGCGGAAAAAGCTGGACCACATCACCAACACCCTGGGCTTCGATCCCCGGCAGAACCTGGTGCTTCACATCAATTTTGCCATGCTGGAGGAGGACTGCTGCCGGGCCGCGTTCCTGCGGGGCGTGTTTTTCGCCGGCGGCAGCATCACGGATCCGCTGAAGCGCTACCATCTGGAGCTGACCACCTCCCACGGCCAGGTGAGCCGGGAGCTGGAGGTGCTGCTGCGGGAGAGCGGCTATCCGCCCAAAAGTGTTACCCGCAACGGCAGCTTTGTGACGTACTTCAAGCAAAGTGACCAGATCGAGGACTTTTTGACCCTCATCGGCGCGCCGGTGGCGTCCATGAACGTCATGACCGCCAAGATGGAAAAGGACCTGCGCAACAGCGTGAACCGCCGTCTCAACTGCGACAGCGCCAACGTGGACAAGGCCGTCAGCGCCGCCCAGGAACAGCTGGAGGCCATCCGAAAGCTGGACGCGGCGGGCCTGTTGGAAAAGCAGCCGGAAAAGCTCCGGCAGACGGCGGCGCTGCGGGCGGCCAGCCCGGAGCTGACCCTTTCCGAGCTGGCGGAGGAATTTGACCCGCCGGTGACGAAATCCTGCCTGAACCACCGGCTGCGGAAGCTGGTGGAGCTGGCGAAAAACCTGTAAAGGAGATATGCTTTCGTGGGGCTGTGGATCATGCTTTTGCTGTGCGTGGGACTTCTGTCCGCCTGCGGTCAGGCAGAGCCGGCCGCACCGGCGGCAAGCGCCCCGGAACTGTCTGCTGCCGCGGATGTCCAACCGGCGGCGCAGCCTGTGGACAGAGGCCTTGCGCGGGAGACGCGGCTTGCCATTGGGGAAGAGACCTATACCATCCGCCGCATCGGGACGGATGAAGGCGATCCCTGGGACCCGACGGTGGACACCGTGGAGATCTACCGCGGCGAAGACCTCAACGGGCCGGTCCAGGTATTCCCAGACTTTCGGGGCGACGGTACACCGCCGCTGGACGGAGAGCTGCGGGTGGAGGACCTGAATTTCGACGGCTGGCCGGACTTCCGCCTGTTCAACTGCCGCCACCGGGGCAATGAGCGCTGGTACTGCTGGCTGTGGGACCCGGAGGCCGATGCGTTTACCTATGCGGCGGACCTCAGCCAGTTGTCCGACTGCGTCTGGAACCAGGAGGAGCAGGTGGTCTACACGGCGGACCGCTGTGGCCTGGCCGGCGCCCGCTATTCTGTTTACAGTTGGGAAGGGGGCCAACTGGTCTGCCTGCGGCAGTTTGAACTATCAGTGGATATGTATGAGCCGCCCCATACGGTGGAAAACCGTTTTTATGTCCGCCAGGACGGAGAGCTGCGGGTGGAGCGGGAATGGCACGGAGCAGCGGGGGAATGGGGCGAGTCCTTGGTGGCTCCGGAGGCTGCGCCCTTCCTTGCGCTGACCCAGCCGGAGGAGACGCCTGCTTCCTCAGATGAATATGAAATTACAAATACAAAAGGAGAGAACGGATCATGACTACAAATCGTTGTGAACTGGCATTACAATATCACCACAGCGGCTACAACTGCGCCCAGAGCGTGCTGATGGCCTTTGAGGACCTGACGAAGCTGGAGACTGCCGCGGGCTTTGCCGTGGCCGGCGGCCTGGGCGGTGGCGTGGGCGCCACCCACCAGGAGCTGTGCGGCGCCGCCAACGGCGCGGTCATTGCCCTGGGTCTGATGTTCCCCTTCACCGACAGCGCCGATGCCGAGGGCAAGCGCCGGGTCTATGGCCAGGCCAAGGAGTTTTTGCGGCGTTTCCAGGCCCGGTTCGACGGCCTGAGCCGCTGCGGCGACCTGCTGCGCTCCCGCATCGAGCCCACGGCGGAAAAAACCCCCGCCGCTGCCCGGCTGGGTGTGGACAAGCACTGTGATATTCTCATCGTCACCGCCGTGGAGATCGTGGAGGAAATGCTGGCGGAGCGGAGCTGACCGCCTTTGAAGGGAGGAACAGCAGTCTATGAAGCACGATACATTTGACAGCCGTCTCTCCCCGGAGCAGGTCCGTGCCCGGCTGCTGGTGCGGACCAGGCCGATGAAGCACGGTTAGATGTATGAGGAGTGCCGCGTGTTTTCAAAGCTGCTGCCGGACGGCCGCTTTTACCTGATGACGACCGGCGGACTCTGGAGCGTGCCCCTATGTCCCCTTCGTCGGACGTGTGGAACCGGCAGAAAACGGAAGCCTGATCGCTGGAGACTTTACGCCCACGACAGGCATGGGGCCAGGTGGCTGTGATGGCGGGCGCTGTTTTTCTGGCGGCGCTGGTGTTTACCTGGTCAGCGGCGGTGGCTCTGGCCGCTGCTCTGCTGGCCGGCGGGATGTGGTGGGGCCTGCTGAAATGCGTCGCGCCGTCCTTTTCCCCGGATCGGAACCGGGAGACGCTGGATTTTATCGAGGAAAACCTGCTGGGGGAAGCCGCCGTTGAAGAAAGGGAACACTGAAATGAAGCGGGAAATGGATTGCTTCCGGGCCCACCGCCTGGGTTG
>JAETPK010000092.1 GCA_021771265.1 Oscillospiraceae bacterium | reverse complement strand
GACTGGAACACCAGGTTCAGATTCCGCTTGCTGGGCGGCGCGAAGTAGGCCTCCGCCGCGTTGACGATCTCCTTGCCGTCCATGTGGATGAAGCCGTTCTGGGGCTTTTCCAGGCCGGACACCACGCGCAGCGTGGTGGTTTTGCCGCAGCCGGAGGGGCCCAGCAGCGTCATAAAGTCGCCATCCTCAATGGTCAGGTTCAGGTCCTTCAAAACGTGGTTCTTGCCATAAAATTTATCGATATGAGTCAATTCGATCTTGCTCATGGTTTCGTCTCCTCTCTATATGTCTCAGCCCGCCATGCTCTTGGCAAGGTCGGCGTCTCCGAAGATATTCGCCAGTGCGTACACCAGGAACACGATGGAGAACATCACGATGGCCACGCAGTCAGACGCCTGCGGGCAGTTCTGGTTTTGATACTGGAACGCCAGATAGGGCAGCGTGGTGGTGGACGGGGTCATGATGAGGATGATCAGGTCCAATTCCTTCATGATGGAGACGAAAATCAGCATAAAACCAGAGATGAAGCCACCCTTGGACAGGGGGAACACGATCTTGACAAAGCGCTTGAAGAAACCGGCACCCTCGATGGTGGCAGCCTCCTCCAGCTCGCCGCTGATCTGCAGCATGTTGGAGGTGCCGGCACGGGAGGCGAAGGGCAGGTGCTTGACCACGGAGGTCAGCGTCAGCAGGGCGAAGGTGCCGTACAGAGCGGGAATGAGCTCCACGCCGAATAGGGTCTGAGGCTTGGAGAACATGCTCAGGTAAATGCCGCCGAAGGCCACGGAGGGGATCAGATAGGGGATGAACACCAGCTGCTCCACCAGTCTGCCGTGGAACTTGCCGCGGCCCTTGGCGCAGATGTAGCCCAGCATCTGGCCAAACAGGGTGCCAAACACGCCGTTGACGAAGGTCAGCTTCAAGGAGTTCCACAGGGCCAGCTTGAAGTTGCTGTTCTTAAAGATACCGGGCACACCCTCCATGATATTGGGGTTGCCCTCGCCGATCCAGTAATACAGCGTGAAGTTGGCCAGGGAGTAGGTGCCCTCCTTGAGCATGCAGCTCTCGACGATCAGAATGACCACCGGCATGATGATGCCCACCAGGAAGAAGATAAACAGGATGATGGTGATGATGGGCTTCCAGCCGCCCAGGCCGATGGGAGTGGACCGGCCGCCCTTGCCGCCCACGGTGGCGTAGGATTTCCGGGTGCCGATGAGCTTTTGGTTGATAAACACAGACAGGGCCGCGATGCAGATCATCAAAATAGCCATGGCAAAGGCTGTCTGGGTGTTCTGGGACTTGGAGTTGGAGTACAGCTCGCTGGACAGCGTGCGGAACTGGACGGGAGAGCCCAGATAGTTGATGGTGCCGAAGGTGCCGATAGCCTTGGAGAAGGTCAGAATCACGGCGGACAGCATGGCGGGCAGCACCAGGGGCAGGGTGATCTTCCGCAGAATGAGGGTCTTGCTGGCACCCTGGATCTCACCCATCTCCTCCAGCTCGGAGTTGACGGAGTTCAGCGCCGCGGAGACCAGCAGGTATGTATAGGCATAATAGTGCAGCGTCAGCACGATGATGATGGCGATCCGGCCATACGCGATGGGAGAGAGGATCGTTTCAATGGCATTGTTGCTCACGCCCAGGCTCGTCATGATAGACGCCACAAATCCGGGAGAACCGCCCACGCGGGGGGTCTTGAACATGCTCAGCCAGGCCTGGGACTTCACCCAGGAGGGGATCATGTAGGGAATGATGACCGCCAGGGAGAAAAAGGGCTTGAACGGCAGGTCGCTGCGGACCATGAGCCACGCCAGGCAGGAACCCAGGGCAATGGCGCACACGGATACACCCACACCGATGGTCAGAGAGTTCCACAGAGGCTTGATCAGCAGGTTCATGGACAGGTCACTGGCCAGCAACCGCTTCCAGTAATAGAACGTGAACTCGCCCGGTACGCCGCCCGGCACGTTGCGCAGGTCGCGCTGAGACAGCTGGAAGGTCGTGGACAACATATCCACCAGCGGTAAGATGATCAGATACACCAGCAGGACGATGGCGATCAATACGATCACGTTGTACGGATTCGTCACCACTGCCATGACCTGGTTCTTCAACCGCCTGGACCTGGAATAATTTTGCTCATTCGGTTTCATCGCGTGCAGGTTCCCTCGCTTTCCTAGTTCTAATCGCCCGCTTGCGGCCGGGCTTATGCAAACGTTTCCGTTCCTACGGTCATACCTTACCATTTTAGTTGTAAAATTGTCAATAGAGCTTCTGCATTTTCCATATATTCGTGTACGGAGCCCCTCCTTTTTTGTGCGTTTTGTATAATATCTTCTATGGCGCATATTTGTTATAATGGAGCCGAAAACTTGGGACACTTCACAGTTTTCCCTGCTTTTTTTAGCTTTCATCCGTCATTTTTTATTTGTGTCTCCGCTTTTCAGACGGTCCCCCACCGTCTTTCTTCCTATGGATCCGCAGCAGCCTTGTTTTTTCGTTTCCTTGCAAACGTTACCGGAAATCACAACTTCATTCAGTCAGGAGGAACGCCATGCAGCGCGTCACCATCAAGGATATCGCCCGGCTGGCCGGTGTCTCCGTCACCACGGTCTCCCGGGCCCTCAACCATGGGCCGGAGATCAGTCCGGAGACCCGGGAGCGTATCCTGCGCATCTGCCGGGAAGAGGGCTACCGGACCAACTTGTTGGCCCGCAGCCTCATTTCCAGCCGCACCAATGTGCTGGGCCTGATCCTGCCGGATATCGCCAACCCCTTTCACGCTGCCCTGTCCTTTAATATTGAAACCTATGCCCGGGAGCTGGGCTACCAGGTGATGCTGTGCAGCGGCCGCCCCGGCGACGGGCAGATCGAATCCCTCATTGACTTTCTCATCGGCCAGCGGGTGGACGGCATCCTTCTCAGCAGCGCCAACGACCAGGCCCGGTATCTGCTGCGCCGCTACCGGGACGTGCTGCCGGCCGTGCTGCTGGGCGCCTGCGTACCGGAGGCCTCTGGCATCCGGGCCAACGCCGTCAGTACGGACAATTTCGTGGGCGGACGCATTGCCGCGGAGTATTTCCACCGCCTGGGCCACCGGGATGTGGTGTACCTCGGCCTGCGGCGGGGCAGCGTTACCCACACGCTGCGGCACGGCGGCTTTCTCGCCGCCGCCCGGGAACTGGATATGCAGGTGACCACCGTGGAAAACCCGGGCCCCGCCTCCTCCATTTCCAGCGGCTATCAGATGGCCCGCCGGCTGTTTGCGTCCCCCCTTACCCAAACGGCGCTTTTCGCGGCCTCTGATGCGGTGGCCCTCGGCGTTATCCAGGCGGCGGACGAGGCCGGCATCGCCATCCCGGAACGGCTTTCCATTCTGGGTTTCGATGATATCGAATACGCCGCCTTGCCCAACATCCGCCTGAGCACCCTGTCCCGAAACACTGCCTTGATGGCCCGTGCCTCTGTGCGGCTGCTGCTGGAGCTTGTGGACAGCGACTCCCGGGACGAGTACACCAGCAAGCTCATTACGCCTACCCTGGTGGAGCGGGCCACCTGCGCCCCTCCGTACTCCGGTTGAACACAAAAAAGCTCCCCGCCAGTCGGCGGGGAGCTTTTTTCTATTATGGCAGGTAATTCAGAGGATTCTTGGCCACGCCGTTGTAGCGGACCTCAAAGTGGCAGTGGTTGCCGGTGGAGTTGCCGGTGGAGCCCACCCGGGCGACCTGCTGGCCCTTGTACACATGCTGGCCCACCGAGACGGTCAGGCTGCTGTTATGGCCATAATAGGTCTCATAGCCATTGCCGTGATTGATGCGGACCAGATAGCCGTAGCCGCTCATCCAGCCGGCATAGGTAACGGTGCCGCCATCAGCCGCGTAGACCGGCGTGCCTCGGGACGCCGCGATGTCGATGCCCTTGTGGTTGGTGGAGCCGATGCCGCCGGGAGAAGACCGGGAGCCGAATCGGGAGGTGATGCGTCCGGTGACCGGCCAGCGGAAGGTGCCGGTGGGCAGCCAGGTGGGCCGCTCCTTGGTACCCTGGAGCCGCTGCTCCGTCACAGGCTCCTTCAGCGTCACGGAGGACAGCACAGTGCGCTCCATCTCTTCGCCGTTGACGTAGGTGACGTTGGCCACCACGTCGGCGGCGCCGTATTCACCGGGAGAGGTCACCTTATAATCGCCCTTGTACAGGGTGTTGGTATCCGTGTACTCGATGTCGAAGTTCACTTCGTCAATGTACCGCTCCCGCTGGACCACGGTCATGGTCAGATAGGGCACGGAGGCGGACAGGGTCAGCACTTCGCCGATCTGCAGTTTATTGATATCATAGCCCGGGTTCAGAGCCAGCAGCTCTTTGCTGGTCAATCCGTGGTCATTGGCAATCTCGGACCAGGTATCGCCTTTTTTCACCTCGTAGGTGACCTCGGCGGTCTTGGTGCTGTACAGGGTCTCCGCCAGGTAGCCCAGGTTCATGATCTCATCTGTGAGGACGTATTCCTCCTTGACCTCCACCTCCTCCTTGAATTCGCAGGAGATGGTATCCTCGTTGGTGGCGGCGGCTTTCAGCTGCTCCAGCAGCTCCTCCAGCGCGCCCTCGTATTGCGTGGCGCCGATGCGCTCGCCGTCCACATACAGGCAATAGGCCCGGGCCACCATGCCGATCTCCTCAGACAGGTCCTCCTCAAAGGTCTCCTCGTCCACCACGTCCTGCCGCCGCATAAGGCCAGAAGAGTATTGGAGCAGGGAATCGTCAATGGTATATGCGGAGCCCAGCGTCCGGGTGGTCACCTTCTCCAGATTGGAGCGGGCTTCCTCCACGGCGGACCGGGAGCTGACGGCGGCAATGACCTCCCCGTCGTAGGTGACGGTGGTGCCCACGGTATAGAACGAGCAGAACATCACGATGGCCGCGAAGCCGCAGCCCACGCCCAGAAAGGCCGCCGGGTGGATACGGTGATGCTCGCTCCAGGCCCGGAAATGGCTCACGTGGTGAATGGCATGCTTACGGCGGCCCCAGGTGGCCTCCCGCAGGCGGCTGCCCACCATGGGCAGCATGCTCCACACAAACAGCAGCAACTGAATGGGTGCCCGCTCGGATTCCGGAAAATTCTGGGCCCGCTTTTCCCGGACGATGTGGCGCCAGCGGCGGCGGGTCCGCAGCGCCTTTTTCCGGACTGTATCGCAGAATCGCGCCGTGGAGCTCTGCGCCGGAGAAGACGCCGCTTTCCGCCGGGCGGCGGGGCGCTGGGGCTCCTCCGTCATGACGGCTGCCGCGGTCCGCGCCGGCGCCCGTTCTTCCCGGGAAACGGTTTTTCCCGCGGCCGGCCGCTGTTCCTTTGTCGATCTCCTGCCGCCCCTGGCGCTTTGCCGGGAGGCTGGCTTCGCTTTTTTCACTTTATCGCTCATAACCTCTCCCTGAGAAAGTCGTCAAATGATGGTCCTTCAAAAAAGTAACAATTTGTTACTATTTCATATTACCTTGTTTTCCCCCATACGTCAAGCCCTTTTCCCATGAAAAAGTATACCAACAGATGGTGTTTTGCGCTTTTTTCAGACCGCAGCATCTGGCGCGTGCTTTGTCAGTTTTACACATTTACCAGAAGAAAAGGTGAATATTCCGTAAATTTTCAGCGTGATGTTCCGATTTTCCAATTGACCCGGCGGGTCAGTCGTGTATAATGGATTTGTATGAAGATTTTACCCCGACACATTTGATTTTGGAGGAAATGGACATGTTTGAGTTTCTGATCAAAAAGCTGAAGGCTCATCCCCGTAAGATCGTCTTCACCGAAGGCACCGATCCCCGCATTCTGGAGGCTTCCGCCCGCCTGCTGTCCGGTACGTTTTTGACCCCCGTTCTGGTTGGCAACGAGGATGAGATCCAGAAGGCCGCCGAGGAGGCCGGCTTTAACATCCGCGGCGCCATCATCATCGATCCCGCCACCTTTGCCGACATGGATAAGATGGTGGACCTCATGGTGGAGCTGCGCAAGGGCAAGATGACCGCCGAGCAGTGCCGCACCACCCTGAGCCAGGCCAACTACTTCGGCACCATGCTGGTGAAGATGGGCTATGCCGACGCGCTGCTGGGCGGCGCCACCTATTCCACCGCTGACACGGTCCGCCCCGCCCTGCAGCTGATCAAGACCAAGCCCGGCAGCAAGATCGTCTCCTCCTGCTTCATTTTGGTGCGCCCCTCCGCCACCGGTGACCGCGAGGTCCTGGCAATGGGCGACTGCGCCATCAACATCAAGCCCAACGAGGACGAGCTGGTGGAGATCGCCTACGAGACCTCCGAGACTGCCCGCATCTTCGGTATCGACCCGAAGATCGCTTTCCTGAGCTACTCCACCCTGGGCTCCGGCAAGGGCGAGGATGTGGACAAGATGCGTCACGCCTTTGAGAAGGCCCGCGCCGCTTATCCCGACCTGGCCATGGAAGGCGAGCTCCAGTTCGACGCCGCCGTGTCTCCCACCGTGGCCCGCACCAAGTGCCCCGACTCCAAGGTGGCCGGCCATGCCAACACCTTCATCTTCCCCGACATCAACGCCGGCAACATCGGCTACAAGATCTGCCAGCGCATGGGCTCCTTCGACGCTTACGGCCCCATCCTGCAGGGTCTGAACGCCCCCATCAACGACCTCTCCCGGGGCTGCAACGCCCAGGAGGTCTATTCCATGGCTATCATCACCGCCGGCCTGTGCAAGGACTGATCTGTTTCCCGCTTTCCCCGCCGGGGCGCCTTTTGGCGCCCCGACTTTTTGTTTTCATGATCTTCCGAATTCTTTAACAGAACCTGAACAGATCTTCTCCTTTTCTCCATGATATGATGAATTATTATCACATTTTTGGAAATCAGGAGGTCCTATGAAGCGAAAACGTACCTCGCTCTCCGGCGTGTTGTCCCAGCTGCGGCCTTTGAACTTTTTGCTGCTGCTGGCCGCCGGCACCGTCAACGCCATCGGCGTCACCATGTTTCTGGCCCCCGTCCAGCTGTATGACAGCGGCATTTCCGGCACCTCCATGCTGCTGTGGCAGGTCACGCCGGAGGAGTACTCCCTGTCGCTGTTCTTGCTGCTTTTGAATATCCCGCTGTTTCTGTTCGGGCTGAAAAAGCAGGGCGCCGTATTCACCATTTACTCCGTCTGGGCGGTGTTCGTCTATTCCGCCGCCTCTTTTGTTATCACGGATATCCTGCCGGTGGATGTGGCCGCCGCCTCCCCCTTTGCCGGGCAGGACCTGCTGCTGTGCGCCCTGTTCGGCGGCCTGATCTCCGGCATCGGCAGCGGCATGACCATCCGCTTCGGCGGTGCCATCGACGGCGTGGAGGTCATGGCAGTCATCTTCGCCAAGGGGCTGGGACTCACCGTGGGCACCTTCGTGATGATCTACAATATTCTTTTATACATCGTGATCGGCTGCGTGTTCCACAGCTGGGTCCTGCCCCTGTACTCCATCATCACCTATTGCGCAGCCATCAGGGCCGTGGACTTCATCGTGGAGGGCCTGGACAAGGCCAAATCCGCCATGATCGTCACCAGCCGGGCCGACGAGATCAGTGAGGCGCTGTCCGGGACCTT
>JAETPK010000091.1 GCA_021771265.1 Oscillospiraceae bacterium | reverse complement strand
CGCTTGCTTCATATCCCTCGCTTCCGCCTTCGGCGAAAGCTCCCTCATGCCGCAGCTCCTCCTCTCCCCACCGGACCCGCTGCGCTGGGCTCCGGCGGGGACCCCAAAATGGCGACTGGCGTGCCTAAGCCGAATATTATTGCAGCGTTTCCAGCTCTGCCTGCCATAGGTTCATCTTCGCGTCGCTGGGCATCCGCCAGTCGCCGCGGGGGGACAGGGCTACGGAGCCCACCTTGGGACCGTCGGGGACACAGCTGCGCTTGAATTGTTGGGAGAAGAAACGGCGGTAGAAGGTCTTGAGCCACTTCAAAATGACCTCCCGGCTGTACTTGTCCCCCAGCGCATACAGGGCAAGCCGGTAGATCTTCCGGGGAGAGAAGCCCCAGCGGAGCATATAGTACAGGAAGAAGTCGTGGAGCTCGTAGGGCCCCACCAGGTCCTCGGTCTTCTGGCTGATCTTCCCCTGAACAGCGGGCAGCAGCTCCGGGGAGACAGGCGTGTCCAAAATATCCTCCAGCACATCGTGGAGGGCCTCGTCCTTTTTGGCGTTGTCACGGGCCAGATACCCCACCAGATGCCGCACCAGAGTCTTGGGGATGGAGCAGTTGACGGCGTACATGCTCATGTGGTCGCCGTTGTAGGTACACCAGCCCAAGGCCAGCTCGCTGAGGTCGCCGGTGCCGATGACGATGCCGCCGCTCTGGTTGGCGATATCCATGAGGACCTGGGTCCGTTCCCGGGCCTGGCCGTTCTCAAATGTGACAGAGTGGTCCTCCATGTCATGGCCGATATCCTTGAAATGACTGCGGACGGAGTTGGAAATATCCACGGTGCGCAGGGTGGCACCCATCTGCTCCGCCAGGATGACAGCGTTGTTGCGGGTGCGGTCCGTGGTGCCGAAGCAGGGCATGGTGACGGCCACGATGTCCGTCATGGGACGGTCCAGCATCTTCATGGCAAGGCCTGTGATGAGGACCGCCAGGGTGGAGTCCAGACCGCCGGAAAGACCCACCACCGCCGTCTTGGCACCGGTGTGCTCCAGCCGCTGCTTCAGACCCAGGGAGGCAATGAGCAGGATCTCCCTGCAGCGGGCGTCCCGGTCCTCCTTGCCCTCGGGAACGAAAGGCATGGGGGCCACGTAGCGGGTCAGCTTGGTGGGGGAGACCGTCAGGGAAAACATTTCCTGGGCAGGCATGTTCACCTCGGAAACCGTATCCAGCATCTGGGTCCGGCGGCGCTCATAAGCCAGCCTCTGCACATCGATCTCGGAGATCAGCAATCCGCCGTCAAAGCGCCGTTCCGCCAACAAGGTCCCGCTTTCCACGATCATTTGGTGAGCGCCAAACACCACATCGGAGGTGGATTCGCCTTCACCGGAGCTGGCATAGACATAGCCGCACAGCAATTTGGCGGACTGCATGGTCACTAACTGACGGCGATACCTGTCCTTGCCAATAAGATCATTGCTGGCGGACAGGTTGCAGATAATGGTAGCCCCCGCCTTTGCCATATTCACAGATGGGGAATCCGGTGCCCACAAATCCTCACAGATCTCAAAGCCCAGCACTAATTCCGGAATATTTTCGCAGCGGAACACCTGCCCGGCGGCAAATGGCAGATCCAGTCCACACAGACGGGCACTGACCCCTTTCTCCGGTGCCGGGGCAAACTGCCGCTTCTCGTAAAACTCGCTGTAATTGGGAAGATGTGTCTTGGGGACCAGACCTAGAATTTGTCCCTTCTGTATAATTGCCGCACAGTTATACAGTTTGTTTTTGACCCGCACCGGCAATCCCACCGCCGTCACCACTTCCAGGTTCCGGGTAGCCTCCAGCACTGTGGCCAGGGCCTGCTCCGCGCCCCGCAGCAGGGTGTCCTGGTAAAACAGGTCGCCGCAGGTGTAGCCGGTGAGACCCAGCTCCGGCAGCACCAGCACCTTGACGCCGGCCTGCTCCGCCTTGCGCATCAGGGTAAAAGTCTGTTCCGCGTTATAGTCGCAGTCCGCCAAGCGCAGCTTGGGCGTTCCGCAGGCAACCGCGATAAAGCCATCTTTCATATGAAAAACCTCCTGTCTGGAATATTGTTTGCTTGTATTTTACACCGGGCTGTTAGCTTTTACAAGGGAACCATTGTCCATTCCCTTTTCTCCAGCAGGGGAGCACCGGCATCAAAACACAAAAAGGACCGCCAATGGCGGTCCTTTTTGCTGTGTGTGTTTTAGGAGGGAGAAAACGCATTGGGTTTGGGAGGACCCTTTGCTTGTTTATTAAGATACTAAATAATTTTGACCGAATTATGTTTTTCTTATGAACAGTTTGTGAATGTTTTCCAGAGAAATCGTTTACCTCCAAAAATTTTTCAAAAGGGGCGGAGAGGTTTTCCGAAAATGTGCTTTTGGTCATTTAAATTTTTTGCTCTCCATCACCGCCAGCTGGTCGCAGCGGTTGTTGTACTCGTTTTCCGCATGACCTTTGACCCAGTGGTAATGGAGGGTGTGGATATCTGTCAAAGCCAGCAGGCGGTCCCACAGGTCCGGGTTTAGGGCGGGCTTTTTGTCGCTTTTCACCCAGCCCCGGGCCTTCCAGCCCTTGGCCCAGCCCTTGGAGAGACCATCGATGACGTATTTGGAATCTGACCACAGCTCCACGGCGCAGGGCTCCTTCAAAAGGGAGAGGGCCTGGATCACGGCGGTCAGTTCCATACGGTTGTTGGTGGTCTCCGCCTCGCCGCCGGATAATTCACGCTGATGTTGTCCATACAGTAAAATGGCGCCCCATCCTCCCGGTCCAGGGTTGCCGGAGCAGGCGCCATCAGTGTAAATTGTGACTGTTTTCATAATAGTACCTCCGGGGCGCTCTTCCTGAAATCTTTAAAATTGCTGCTTCTCTCATTCGTTTACCCCGTCCAGCATAGCTGGCCGGGTCTACGCTACAAACGTGCCACTGGCACGTTTGCTTCACGCTGCGACCCCATCCTCCCGGGCCGGGGTTACCGGAACAGGCGCCATCGGTGTAGATCGTAACAGTCCTCATAGGATTCCTTTCCAAAAAGGGGTCGCTCTCCTCCGGGAATGATTCCCAGAGGAGAGCTTTTTACTTCTTACAGTTCTTCTAAGATCTCTTTTCGCTTTTCCTCATACTCTTCCTGGGTGATAAGGCTGCGGTCATAAAGGCTTTTCAGCTCCAGGAGCCGCTGCTCCGTATCCCGTGTGTCATCGGGGGTATGAACGGCGTTATCCTCAATGTTGATCTCCGGTCCAGCATACCCTTTTCCAAAGGCGCAATACCCGTTATAAGCGGTGATGCCCACGGCCATCAGCGTCCACAAAATGCCGAATGGACCAAAGGTGGGGACAACCACGAACACACCGATGAGGATAAAGATGGATCCCCATACCACGCCAAACGCGCCTTGGGCCTTGCCAGGCCGGTAGGTAATTCGCTTTTTCCGCATAGGACCTCCTTGTCGTTACACCTCAGTATCAGTCTCCGTCTCCTGGGACTCGTCCTTGTCCGCCAGGGCCAGGGAGATGACCTGATCGCCTTCCTCCTTGAAGCGCATGACAATGACGCCCTGGGTGGCACGGCCGGCAATGCGGATGTTCTCCACGGCGGTGCGGATGAGGATGCCCGCCTGGGTCACCAGCAGCAGGTCCTCACTGCCGTCCACCACCTTAACGCCCACGACGCCGCCGGTCTTTTCCGTGACCATGTAGTTCTTGATGCCGAGGCCGCCCCGGTTGGTGATGCGGTACTCCTCCACGGGGGTACGCTTGCCGTAGCCCTTTTCCGTGATGGAGAGGACGCACTTGCCCTCGGCGGCCCGGGCGGCGCCCACCACGTAGTCGCCCTCCCGCAGGCGGATGCCCCGGACGCCCACGGCGGTGCGCCCCATGGGACGGATGTCATTTTCGTCGAAACACACCGCTTGTCCGTCATGGGTGGCGATGAGGATCTTCTTGGTGCCATCGGTCTCCCGGACGGTGACCAGGGCGTCGCCCTCGTCCAGCGTCAGGGCGCGGATGCCGTTATTGCGGAGGTTTTTCAGAGTGGACACCGGCAGCCGCTTCACGGTACCGTTGCGGGTGACCATGACCAGATACAGCTCCTCATTGTCGGTCTCCCGGAAGTGGAGCATAGTCTGGACCCGCTCGTTCTGCTCCACCTGAAGGATGTTGACGATGTTGGTGCCCTTGGCGGTCTTGCCGGATTCGGGGATCTGATAGCCCTTCTTCCGGTAGACCTTGCCGGTGTCGGTGAAGAAGAGGATATAGTCATGGGTGGAGGCGGTGAATACATCCACCACGTAATCCTCTTCCCGGGTGGTGATGCCCTTCTTTCCCATGCCGCCCTTGGACTGGGCGGTATACTCACTGACGGGGGTACGCTTGATGTAGCCCGCCTGGGTAAGGGTAAAGACGCACTGCTCCTCCTCAATGAGGTCCTCAATGTCGATCTCATCCTCTACGTCCTGGATCTCGGTCTTGCGGTCATCACCAAATTTGTCGGCGATGGCCTGAAGCTCTTCCTTCAGGATCTGGCGGACCAGGCCTTCATCGGAGAGGATCTTGTTATACCAGGCGATCTTCTCCTCCAGCTCTTTGTACTCTGCCTCCAGCTTTTCCCGGTCCAGGCCCTGGAGAGCCTTCAGGCGCATATCCAGAATGGCCTGGGCCTGGATATCGTCCAGGCCGAAGCGGGCCATGAGGTTTTCCTTGGCGTCATCATAGCTGGAGCGGATGATCTTGATGACCTCGTCAATATTGTCCTGAGCGATGAGCAGGCCCTCCAGCAGATGCGCCCGCTCCTGGGCTTTTTTCAGGTCGTACCTCGTCCGCCGGACGATGATCTCCTCCTGGAAGGTCAGATACTCATCGATGATGTGCCGCAGGGAGAGGATCTTTGGCTGGGACTGGTTCTGCACCAGGGCCAGCATATTGATGGCAAACGTCGTTTGCAGCTGGGTCTGGGCAAACAGGCGGTTCAGCACCACCTGGGGATTGGCGTCCCGCTTCAGCTCAATGACGATGCGCATGCCGTTGCGGTCGGACTCATCCCGGATGTCGGAAATGCCCTCCAGACGCTTGTCCTCCACCTGCTCAGCCATGCTCTTGATGAGCATCCGCTTGTTGACCTGATAAGGGATCTCCGTGACAACGATGCGGGTGCGGTCCTTGCCGAATTCCTCAAATTCGTGGCGGGCCCGGATGACCAGCCGGCCGCGGCCGGTGGCATAGGCCGCCCGGATGCCGCTGCGGCCCATGATGATGCCCCGGGTGGGGAAGTCAGGACCCTTGACGTGCTGCATCAGATCGGAGAGGGTGGCCTCCGGGTCGTCCAGCACGCAGATGCAGGCGCCGATGACCTCTCGCAGGTTGTGAGGCGGGATGTTAGTGGCCATGCCAACGGCGATGCCGCTGGAGCCGTTCACCAACAAGTTGGGAAAGCGGGAGGGAAGGACCCGGGGCTCCTTGCGGGACTCGTCAAAGTTGGGGTCCCAGTCCACGGTATCCTTGTCGATGTCCCGCAGCATTTCGTTGGATATCTTTGCAAGGCGCGCTTCCGTATACCGGTAGGCCGCCGGGGGATCGCCATCCACGGAGCCGAAGTTGCCGTGGCCGTCCACCAGCATGTAGCGCATGGAGAAATCCTGGGCCAGGCGGACCAGGGCGTCATAAACGGAGGCGTCGCCGTGGGGATGATACCGGCCCAGCACGTCGCCCACGCAGGTGGCGGACTTCTTGAAGGGACGGTCAGAGGTCAGGTTGTCCTCGTACATAGCGTACAGGATACGCCGATGGACGGGCTTCAGGCCGTCCCGCACGTCCGGCAGGGCCCGGCCCACGATGACGCTCATGGCATACTCAATGTAGGATCTCTCCATTTCGGGGACCAGGGGGGATTCCACGATCTTCTGTTCCGGATAGCGGATCTCCTCGGGATCGTATTGGGGTTTTTTAGACATGTATGGTTTTCCTCCTTACTGAGGTCTTGTCAATGAGATCAAAAAGTTTAGATTGAAGAGTGGAAATATTGTGTCCGGCAAAGCCGAACGACTTCAATCATCCGCCTCTGGCGGATACATCATCTTCACTCTTAAATCTTCAATTTCCACTCTGCTTTAATAGTCCAGATTCACTGCGTATTTGGCGTTTTTCTCAATGAACTCTTTCCGGGGCTCCACCTTTTCGCCCATCAGAATGGTAAATGTCTCGTCGGCCTTGACTGCGTCATCCAGGGTGATGCGGCGCAGCGTCCGCTTTTCCGGGTCCATGGTGGTCTCCCACAGCTCATGTGGGTTCATCTCGCCCAGGCCCTTGAAGCGGTTGATATCCACCTTCACGTTGGGATTGCCGCCGCGGAGCTCCGCGGAGATGGCGTCCCGTTCCTCGTCGGAGAACGCCACACGGGTGGTCTTGCCCCGGGTCAGCTTATACAGGGGCGGCACGGCGGAGTACACATAGCCCTGCTCGATGAGGGGCCGCATGAAGCGGAAGAAGAATGTCAAAAGCAGGGTGCGGATGTGGGAGCCGTCCACATCGGCATCCGCCATGATGATGACCTTGTGATAGCGGAGCTTGGCGGGGTCGAACTCATCGCCGATGCCGGCGCCCAGAGCCGTGATGACCGGCTGGAGCTTGTCATTGCCATACACCTTGTCCGCCCGGGCCTTCTCCACGTTTAGCATCTTGCCCCAGAGAGGCAAGATGGCCTGGAAGCGGGAGTCCCGGCCCTGGGTGGCGGAGCCGCCTGCGGAGTCACCCTCGACGATGTAGATCTCGGTGAGTTCCGGGTTATTTTCGTTGCAATCCCGGAGTTTGTCCGGCATGGCCGCGCCGCCCAAGGCGGTTTTGCGGCGAATGGATTCACGGGCCTTTTTAGCAGCCTCCCGGGCCCGGTTGGCGGTGAGGGCTTTGTCCAGGATCATGCGGCCCACCTGGGGATTCTCCTCCAGGAAAATATCCAGCTTTTCCGACACGATGTTGTTCACCAGAGTCCGGATCTCACTGTTGCCCAGCTTGGCCTTGGTCTGTCCCTCGAACTGGGCCTCCGTCAGCTTGACGGAAATGACACAGGTCAGGCCCTCCCGGCAATCCTCGCCGGAGACCTTTTCATCGTCCTTCAGCATTTTGATCTTGCGGCCATAGTTGTTGAGGACTGTGGTCAACGCCCGCTTGAAGCCTTCCTCATGCATGCCGCCCTCGGGAGTATGGACGTTGTTGGCAAAGGACAAAATGGTCTCATTATAGCCGTCGTTATACTGCAAGGCCACCTCCGCCACGGAGTCATCCTTGCTGCCAGACATATAGATCACGTCGCTGTGCAGGGCGTCCTTGCTCTTATTGAGCCAGGTGACGAATTCCCGGATGCCGCCCTCATAGCACATGTTGTCTTCCTGCTCCTGGCCGGGGCGTTTGTCCACGGTTCGGATGCGCAGGCCCGCGTTCAGGAAGGCCTCCTCCCGCATGCGGGTGTGGAGGGTGTCGTAATTGTAGACGGTGTCCTCGAACATCTCCGGGTCCGGCTTGAAGATGACGGTGGTGCCGGTGTGGTCCGTGGTGCCCACGATGGTCATGGCCTGGGTCACATGGCCCCGGGAGAATTTCATCTCGTGGA
>JAETPK010000090.1 GCA_021771265.1 Oscillospiraceae bacterium | reverse complement strand
TACTCTTTGTTTAAATTCTGGTGTATACCGTTTGTTTGCTACTCCTTTTGGCATAACAAAACACCCCACTTGTTAGATAGTATATCATACTGTCTAACAAATGGGGTGCAGTTCAGACATACCGCTACGCCGGTAAGAAGAAAGAAAAAAAGATTGCGGACGAGGAAACGACGCAGAAACTGATCGCGGCACTGGAAAACGAGAGCATCAAGTATGAGACATACTTCAAGCTCATCATCGCCACGGGAATGCGGCGGGGCGAATGCTGCGGTCTGAAATGGGGCGACATCAACTACCAGGAGCACACCATTCACATCCAGCGGAATGTGGTAAAAGTGACGGGCGAGGAGATTATCGTGAAAGAACCCAAGACCGCCGCAGGCGACCGCTATGTGTACTTCTCCCCGGAGATGGGGAGCCTGCTGAAGGAGTACCGAAAAGAATGTGACTGGGAGGCGGAGGCCTATGAGAGCCGAACGCTGACGGAGGACGACTATGTGTTTCGCCGCCACGGCCTCCAGCTGCCCATGACGCCCAACTCCTTTACCTGGCGGATGAAGCTGATCCTGAAGAAGAACGGCCTGCCGGAGAAGCTGAACGTCCACTCCCTGCGGCACACCAACGCCAGCCTGCTGATTGCCAACGGCACGGACGTGGCCACGGTGGCGGGCCTGCTGGGCCACAGCCAGCCGTCCACTACGCTGGACATCTATACCCATGCCTTCGATAAAAACAAGAAAGCGGCGAGTGAGGTGCTGCAGAAAGGACTGGAGATTTGAGCTGCAATAATGCAATAGTAGAAGGAATCATTTGCCGACGGTGTGGAGCGGTGCTGTACCAGTGAGTGGCGGCGCCGCATAGATATCCAAAATCAAAATAATCATAGACATCAAAAGAACCTCTGGCACCAGAAATGTGCCAGAGGTTTCTTCAAAGAAAAACAGATAGTGCAGAAGAAAAGAGTTTTGTACGAAATAGTAGTCAAATCGGCGACTTAAATTCTTAACTTTTCAAGCAAAAAACTCCCGTAAATATTCAATTTACGAGAGTTTTTGGTACGCCCGACTGGATTCGAACCAGCGGCCTTCAGAGTCGGAGTCTGACGCGCTATCCAACTGCGCCACGGGCGCGTATCAAAACGGTATGAACTTGTGGGGGAGTGCTATTTTTGAAAATAGTGGTCAAATAGTAGTCAACGGCGGAGGAAATTTTCCCCTGCATTGGCTGAAAGCCACTGATTGCAAGGGGGTGCGCCGGTTCGCTGCGGATAGGACCTGAAACGTCGGAGTCTGACGCGCTATCCAACTGCGCCACGGGCGCATAAAAAAGCACACTTCTCTTGCGTGCTACGTTAGTATAGCAGGATTTTGGCATTCTGTAAACCCCTAATACAAAAATTTTTTCCAAAAAAGATTGTTAAAAAAATTGACAAGTCAGTTGCTTTGCGGTAAACTAGATTTGCGAATATTTTAACGAATCCTTAAAACAGGAGTGAGCCTTTTGAAAAAAGAGAACATCTCTGATGCTGTTATCCGGCGTCTTCCCCGATATTACCGCCAGCTGACCGACCTGTGCAGCCGCGGTGTAGTCCGCATCTCCTCCCATTCCCTGGGACAGGAGATGAATATCACCGCCTCCCAAATCCGTCAGGATTTCAGCTGTTTCGGTGAGTTTGGGCAGCAGGGCTACGGCTATAACGTGGAGGAGCTCCGTGCTGAGATCGGTCATATTCTGGGCGTGGACAACAACCACCATCTGGTCATGATCGGCGTGGGCAATCTGGGGCACGCCCTTCTGCAGAACTTCCCCTTCTCCAACACCGGCTTTACCGTGGACGCCGCTTTTGATGTCTCCCCCACGGTCATCGGTACCTCTGTCAACGATGTGCCTATTTATTCCATGAACGATCTGGACAGCTTCATCCGGGAGCACAGTGTGGATGTGGTGGTTTTGACCATCCCCCAGTCCGTGGCCCAGGACACCGCGAACCGCCTCATCGACCTGGGGGTCCGGGGCTTCTGGAACTTCACCAATGTGGAGCTCTCCTCCCCTTTCCCCGATGTGAAATTTGAAAATATCCATTTCGCGGACAGTCTGCTTACCCTCAGTTACCGCATCGCAAACCGGTGACCCGTGCCATTGGAAAGGACGGCTATTGCCTGTATGAAAAAAAGGTCTCTTCTCATCACGGTATGCCTGCTGATCTCCACGTCGATGGTCTCCGCCCTGGCAGCCGGCGGCTCTGATGACTCTTTGGTCTCCCTCTCCTATTTGACGGATGTTTTCACAAAGTCAGTGGACCAGAGGGTGGAGGAAAAGCTGGATGCGTCCGATGCCCTGCTCAGCGGCGACACAGCGGAAAGCGTCTCCGCCATTTCCAAGAACTGGTCGGAGGTCCGTTTGAAATATCAGGACGTTTTGCTGGGCACCACCGGCACCAGCGTCCTGCTGCTGGCGGGCAGCGCGGAAGTCTCCTTCCCCTCCGGCACGGTGGTGGATGTGACCACCGGCACCGCGGTCGCCAGTGGCACTGCCTTAATGGTGAATCACCGCTATATGGCGGCGGAAGATACCAGCGCCCTTTTTCAGGTCACCTCCAAGACCGCTGTGGTGGACTATCAGGGTACATACGCCTTCAGCTATTCCGACGCCGTGGACTATAACGCCATCGCCTCCGCTTTGAAAACCATGCATCTGTTCAAGGGCAGCTTCACCGGCTATGGCCAGGGTTACGACCTGGAAGCGGCCCCCACCCGGCTGCAGGCCCTTATCATGTTCATCCGCGTTCTGGGTGAGGAGGATGCGGCTCTGGCTTATACCGGCTCCCATCCCTTTACCGACATTGCCAGGGGCACACAGGCGGACAAATACGTGGGCTATGCTTACGCCAAGGGGTACACCAACGGCTACTCCGCCAACACTTTCCGGCCCAGTCAGGCCATCCCCGCCAATCAATATGTGGAGTTCATCCTCCGTGCCATGGGATACAGCTCTTCCGCCAACACCACCGTATCCGACGCCTTGGAGCGGGCTCTTTCCAGCGGCGTTCTTACGGACGGAGAGTACGCCACGCTGAAAACAGGCACATTTCTCCGGGCGGACCTGGCTTATGTTTCTTACTACGCTTTGGATACACAAATGGCCCAGGGCGGCCAAACCCTGCGGGAAGTCCTCCTGGACCGTGGCGTGTTTACCGCCGCCGAATCCCGTGAGGCCGACCGGGCGGTCCCGTCTGCCCGAAAATCTTAGTCACCTCCACCGTGCCTTCGCATAGGATGAACTGAGACCACTTCTGGTCTACGTCTTCATAGGAGGCTGCGATATGTGTAACAATGGTTGGGGCGGCGGCAACTGCTGCTGGATCATCATCCTGCTCATCATCATTTTCTGCTGCTGCGGCAACGGTAACTGGGGTGGCTGCGGAAACAACTGCGGCTGCAATTCTTCTTCCTGCTGCTAAGGTTCATAGCGCGTAAAGCCCCCGGGCCGAAAGGCCCGGGGGCTTTTATCAATTATGCCAGGAGTCCCAAATGCTCCAACAGGATCTTCGCGCCCAGCAGGATCAAAATGACGCCGCCGATGAGCTCCGCCCGCTTTTTATACCGGGCACCGAAAAAGTTGCCCACCACAACGCCCACCAGAGACAGGCAAAAAGTTGTGCAGCCGATGATGGAAACAGCGGAGCCGATGGGGACCTCCAAAAACGCAAAGGTGACGCCGATGGCCAGGGCATCGATACTGGTGGCCACAGCCATCATGAGCAGCTTCCGGTGGTCCAGCCGATCCGCCACCGCGCAGGAGGTCTCTTCCTCCCCGGGAGACAATGCCTCCCGGGCCATGTTGCCGCCGATGAGCACCAGCAGCACAAAGGCCACCCAATGATCAAAGCTCTGGATATAGCCGGCGAACTGAGAGCCCAAAAACCAGCCCAGCAGAGGCATCAACGCCTGAAAGCCGCCGAAATACAACGCGATGACGCCGCCGTGGCGCAGGTTCAGCTTCGGCATGCAAAGCCCCTGACAGACAGCCACGGCAAAGGCGTCCATGGACAGGCCCACGCCGATCAAAAACAGCTCCACAATACTCATGGCACAACTTCCTTTTCTCTCTCACAGGATCACCGGCACCTCCCGGCGGAGGGAAAGGCTGTCCGGTGTCACCAGGCAGTCATAGGCGCAAACGTTTACACCGTGGGCCGCAGCCTCCCGCAGCGCCTCGCCGAAGGCGGGGTGGGTCGCATCATTGGGGGACACGGAACAAGCGTTTTGAAATTGTACCACAAAGAACAAGGTGGTGTCAAGGCCGGACTCCGCCGCCCTTTGCAGCTCCCGGATGTGCTTGACGCCCCGCTCCGTGGGGGCATCCGGAAAGCGGGCGGCGCCGCCGTCCTCCAGCGTCACGCCTTTCACCTCCACCAGGTGCGGTCCCCGGGCTGTCTCCAGGCAGAAGTCCAGCCGGGAATCCCCGTACCGAAACTCCGGCCGCACCGCCATCACGCCCGGCAGAAAGCCTCCCTGCCCGGCCCACTCGGCAAAGACCTTATTGGGCGCTTGGGCGTCCATGTTGATGAGCAGACCCCCCTTTTCCACGGCGATCAGGTCATAGGCCGTCTTCCGACCGGGGTTTGTCCCCCGCTCCAGATAAACGACGGCGCCGGGGACCAGCAGCTCCCGGCAGCGGCCGGTGTTTTTCACATGGACGGTCATGACCCCCTCCGCCGTCTCCACCTGGGCGATGAAGCGATTGGGGCGGGCCAGAAAACGGCCAGGGATGACGGTTCCATAGCGCATGGGCGGTTCTCTCCTTTTTCAACAGCGAAATGATCTGTTTGATCATAGCACAGACCGCGGCGAATTTCAAATCGGATCAGACAGGAGCCGTGCCGCAGACCACGGCGTTGACCTTTTCCGTAAAGGTAGTCCACTCCCGCTTTTTCTCCTCCAGGGCTTTCAGTCCCTTTTTCGTGATGCGGTAGTATTTTCGCACCCGGCCGGTCTCCGCCTCCTTTTCCCGGACGGTCACCAACCGGTCCGCCTCCAGGGCATGGAGGATGGGATACAGGGTCCCCTCCTTCAGCTCAAAGGTGTGGTCCGACCGGCGGGCCAGCTCCGTGATCATCTGGTAGCCGTACATCTCTTCCCGGGCCAGCAGAGACAGCACCAGCAGCGTTGTGCTGCCGCTCATTAAGCCTTTGTCGATCTTCACCATGACCCCTCCCTTCACCACAAATTGGGATACTTCTGTTCTGCCAGCAAGCCGCCGTCGGCCCCATACAGCCGCAGCGTTCCCATCATGCTGGGCACCTCATACCCCTTCAAAAGCTGCTGCTCCGCCTCCGAAAAGCCGCCTGCCGGTTCCTGGAGATGAAAGTCGAAGCAGTAAGGCGACTGCCGCTCCCCTGTCACCACAAGCGTCCCCTGGGCGTCGTGGAGCTGCCAGTCGATCTCCAGCTCCGCCGCGTCCACATGCTCCACAAAGCCCACCAATTGGCCGCCTGGCCGGCGGATACCTTTCACGCTCCAATAGCGCCAGCGGAAATTCAGCACATACCAGGTGTCCGGCGGATAAAGCGTTGAGGACGCGGCGCGCAGGCCCAGCGGCGTCCGCTCATAGCCGACTTCCAGCAGCTGCTCTCCGCTTCGGGCATACAGGGTATCCGGCCCCGCCGGGTCGCTGCGGCTGTCATACAGCAGCTCCGCCTCTTCCGTCAGCAGATATGTCCGCCCCGCCCGCCGCAGAAGAGCCTCTTTCGTCCAGCAGGGAAAATCCAGCATCCAGGCCGTCAAAAGCAGCGTGAATACCGCCAGGGTCAGATTTCGGATGATCTTGCCCGTTCGGTTCAATTTTGGCAGTCTCATTCCGCCCCCTCCCATTCCAGCCGTAGGGTAAAGCCCTCTCCGCTGGGGCACACCAGCTCCGTCCACTGGGGCGGCTGCTCCCAGGAGGTGATCCAATACCAATATTCACTGTAAAAGGGACCGCTGCGGACGCCATGGGGATGCACGCAGCCCGCCCATCTTTGGTCGCGTTCCTCCACGGTGTAGTCGTAATATTCCTCAGAGGCGGCAAAAAGCCCGCCGCTGTCGTCCCGCAGCGTCAGCTGCCCCATGGCCGGGTCCGGGTCCTTCTCCCAAAAGCGGCTGTTCCGCACCCCCAGGACCAGCGTCATGCTGTAATAAGGGTGCTCTCCATGCTCATTCGCCCATCTCCACAGTGCGGCGTAGGGCACGGATATCTCATAACCGCAGACCTCCACGCTCCCACCCCGGCTCACCGCTACGCGGGTGTAGCTGGTGTGATCTGTGTCAAAGGCAAAGCCGTCCGCCTCATAGGACGATGGGTCCGGCGGCATATAAAATTCCTGAAACCGCCATGCGCCCTCCGTGGTATAAAACAGAGCCAGCATGATACAGAGGAGCAGCATCCCCTTGCTCGCCAGCCACAGCCATCCCAGCCACGGCTTATGTATCCGGTCCAGGGCCCGGCCCACTTCCAGCGGGTCTCCCATGGCCCCGAGGGTCCGCTTCCGGGCCAGCTGGCGGTCATAGCCCAGCCGCTCCAGGTCCCGCACGTGGTCCTCATAATGCGCTTCCAGCTCCTGCCGGATGGCTTTCCTGTCCGGCAGGAACCGGACGCAGCGCAGGACCTCCGCCATCCAAGCCTCAAAGCTTCCTTTCAAAGTCCGCACCTCCCTGGGAAACAATGCCTCGACTATCTATGCTTAGAATACATAGATGGCCGAGGTTTGTCAAGCGGCTTTTCTATTTTTCCGGTAACAGAGGGCTGTACATCATGATGGCGTCGTTAGTAAACAAAAATTCTTCCTCCACCAAGCGGTCCGCCAAGTCATAGACCTTCCGGTACAAGGCGTTATGCCGCACATAGCCGCCCCAGGCGGCCTGGTCCATCCGGGCGTCCCGCTCCACGATCTCATACCGGCGCTTCGGCGCCGTCATGGCCCTCCACTCCCCCTCCAGGTGGGTGTCTCCCACCCGCAGGCACAGCTGGAAGGACTGGTTCGTGTCATTGCGGATCATCAGGTCCCGGTGGGGATAGGCGCAGGTGGCGCCGCTGCCAAAGGGCTGAGTACGGTTGGAATCGGGAAATACATCGTGGGAATGACGGTATCGCTCCACCACCGTCAGGGGCGTATGAAGCGTCATCCAGAAAATGAGGTTGGATAATTGGCAAAGCCCGCCTCCCACATCACTGCCGATGCGTCCCAGAAACAGCACCATGCCCTCCTGATACCCCTTCCGGCGGCTGGGCTTTCCAATGAGCCGCCAATAGCTGAAGGTCTCACCAGGCCGGAGGAGGACGCCATCCAGCCTGGTGACCGCCAGCTTCAAATTTTTGATCTTGTTTTGCTGGAGCACCATGTCCTCTCCCCGCAGCTTCCGCAGCAGAGGCGTGGCATGGGCAAACCGGACGCAGGGCAGCCGCTCTGTCTGCCGCGCCACCACCCAGCGGAATTTGGGAGAACACCAGAGCAAATACCGCCTTCCAGCGTAATAGGCCTTACTCAGCCGCAGGCGCAGCCAGCTGCGGCGGATAGGAGGCCGCAAAGCTTTATTCTTCGGATCGACCATAGCGTGCTCCCCTTCTCATTTTCTTCCATTCTAGCAAATGACCAGCAAAAGGTCTTTACAAAAGAGCAACAAAAAAGAGCGGCAGTCAAAAGACTGCCGCTTTGTGTTGGCGCTACCTATCTTCCCGGGCCGTCACCAGCCAAGTATTGTGGGCAGAGACGAGCTTAACTACCGTGTTCGGAATGGGAACGGGTGGACCCTCGCCCTAATCAGCAC
>JAETPK010000089.1 GCA_021771265.1 Oscillospiraceae bacterium | reverse complement strand
ACCGCCACCTTCAGGTGAGTACGGGAGACGCTGATGGCGATACCGACGATCAGCATGGACCAGACGTTGAGATACTGGCTGCTCTCCATATACCAGGAGAAGCCGCCGATGCCGGGGATAAAGCGCAGGACGATGTTTGCCATCAGGATCACCATCATCGCAACGCACATAACGGCGGATACAAGAGTCGTGATCTGGTCGGTCATTTGTTGTACTTTTTTCATAGGATGGAAACTCCGTTCTTCAATCAGCTGAGTGGGGTTGGTAGGAAAAAGGGGCGGAGAGCCGGACGCTCTCCGCCCCTTTCAGATATGTGTTGGGGAATAGGATCAGCCGTTGTAGTTGGTGAGCCAATTGTTCAAATCATCCAGCATGGAGCCGTAAACGTCACGGTAGCTCTCAGCCACGGAAGAGGTGGCCTCCTGGAAAGGAGTCAGGTCGGGTTCGGTGATGGTCATGCCGGCATCCTTCAGGTTGGCCAGCAGATCTTCAGTCTGCTGCTTGTTCATGGAGCGGTTAGTCTCCGCGCTGGCCTTGGCGGCGGCGTCCACGATCTCACGCTGGGAATCGCTCATCTTCTGCCAGGTGCTTTCGGCGATGGCGAAGCACATGCCGGAATAGATGTGGTTGGTGATGGACAGATAATCCTGGACCTCATACAGGTTGTTATTCCAGATAACGGGGACGGGGTTCTCCTGGGCATCATAGGTGCCCTGGTTCAGGGCCTGATACAGCTCGGAGAAGGCCAGAGGCTGGGGATTGGCGCCCATGGCGGTCATGGTGGCCATGATGACGGGGTTTTCGGGGGTGCGGATCAGCAGGCCCTTCATGTCGTCGGGGCTGTTGATCTCCTTGTTGCCGGTAGTCACGCAGCGGAAACCGTTGCAGTAGTGTGCCAGCACGCGCATGTTCTGGCTGATGAGCTTCTCCTCGGCAGCGGCCTCGATCTCGCTGTCCATGAAGGCCCAGGCCATCTCGAAGTCCTTGAACTGGAAGGGCAGGGCGGAAATGCCCATGGTGGGCTCATAGGTGGCGAAGTTGGAGGCGTCGGTGATGATGATGTCCACCGTGCCGGAATCCAGGGACAGGGCTTCAATCAGCTGCGCATCGCCGCCCAGCTGGCCGGAGGTGTAGATCTCCACGGTGACGGAGCCGTTGGTCTTTTCCTCGACCTCAGCCTTGAACTCCTGCGCGGCGATGGTGCGGGGGTCGGTATCGTTGGTGGAGACGCCCAGCTTCAGAGTGACCTGGGGATCTTCAGCGGGGGCTTCCGTGGAGCTGCCGGGGTTCTCGGCGGGGGTTTCTTCCTTGCTGCCGCAGGCGGCCAGGGACAGGACCATGGCCAGCGCCAGAATCATGGCAAAAAACTTTTTCATTACTAAATTCTCCCTATTCTTTTAAAATAGTATTTTGTGGTCTGCGTGGATCGCGATTACAGAACGCCCTTGGCGATGAGGGCTTTTTTCAGCTCGGCCGCGCCGAAACGGGGGCTGGAGAGCACGACCTTGTGGAACATGTCGGCGATGTACTCCTCGCAATAGGCCATGGAGCCCTGGGCGAACAGGATGACATCACACTGCTCCGCGACTGTGGCGGCCACTTCCGCCATCCGGGCACGGAACTGATCTTGATCCAGGCCAAAGGCGCCTTCCACAAGAGCGTCCACCAGCTCCACGTGCTTGCCCATTTCCCGGGCCACGCGCAGCACGGTGTTCTTTGTGGGCTCCAGCGTGGTGGGCAGCGTGGCCATCACGGCGATCCGCTTGCCCTGCCGCACCGCCTCACGGCACATCTCCTCGTCCACCCGGACGATGGGGACGCCGATGTAGCGGGCCGCGTCCTGGGCGGCGTCAGCGACCTCGCCCACGGAGGAGCACAGGTTCAGCATGGCGTCCACGCCCTGGCAGGCGGCATTCATGAACATGCCGATCAGCCGAGCCGCGGCCCCGGTGGTCACATAGCCGGCCTCACGGGCTTCCGCAAGGATGCTGGGATCCTCCAGGCTGAGCATTTCCACATCGTCGCCCAGCTGCTTTTTCACTTCCCGCTCCACCAGCTCGATCAATTCCGGTGTCGTACTGGTATAAATCAGTCCTACTTTCAACTTCGATCACCTTTCTTCCCAACCAGTTTTTAACAGTGGCTGCTGTGTTTCACGCAGCGGAGCCGCAAACACCGCCGCAACACCCAACGTCATACATCCCACGTTGTTTTCTCTATAATACTATACTTTTGCCCATCTGAAAATAGACGTTTTTTACGAAAATTTCTATGCCCTTTATCTATTTTTAACAGCAGGTCCCGAATATTTTGCGTAGAAAAACTTCAATTTTCAAATTGAAATTTAAGGTTTTTGAATATTTTTTCAACTTTGTAACCGATTTCGTTCTTGAAACCAACCTGAATTTGTCCCCTTGTGGAAATTTGCGGCGCGAAGGGCCACAGGGCAAGGATGAATGTCTTCCTCCCATACATTATATATATTACATTTAGGCAGAGCGTCCAAAACAGATGTTTATTTTTTAACAAAACTGTGCAAAAAGTCAATTTTCCCCGGCTAAAATTGAACATCTAACCAAACTCTGAATTTGCCGCAAAAATCGTCTTTACATAGGGCACTTTTTTTGCTATAATTCAAACATCCTACGTTGGATGTTTGACGCGAAGCTGCCGCAACAGCCCGCGCCCCACTGAATCTCCGACAATGATTAGGAGGGGGATTTTTTGAAGATCATCAATAGCGTCTGCACCTCCCTGGTATTCCCTGAGTCCCGCAAGAAGATCGATGCCTTCCGCCGCATGGCCGAGTATCTCAGCGCCAAAGGAATGGACTGCATCGAATTTTACCATGACGGCGACGGCCGAGATAAGATCGGTCCCATCCTGGCGGACACCGGCCTGGACTCCATTTACATCGCGGTCATTCCGTCCAAAGAAAAAAAGCTTCACCTGTGCGACTGTGACGAGGATGGCCGGAAGGCGGCCGTGGAGCTGTTCCGCGGCTGCATCGACGAGGCCCAGTACAACGGCATCGGCCGGGTCATGATGAACTCCGGCGCCCTACAGGAGGACGTGGAGAAGGGTATGGAGGCGTTGGGCCGTTCCGTGGAGGAACTGTTCGACTACGCCGCCCAAAAGCACTACACGAATTTCGCCCTGACCATGGAGCCCTGCGATACCTGGATGGAGGCCCGCCAACTGGTGGGGCCCTATGCCCGGACGGCGGCTTTCGCCAAGGCCATGCGGGAGAAGGGACTGCCGCTGGAGCTGACTATGGACGCGGCCCATACCGCGGAGGAGGGAGAGGACTTCTTCACCGCCCTTCAGGCCACCAAGCCCTACTGCAATCACATCCACTTCGCAAACTGCAACATCACCGAGAAGGAGAGTCCTTTCTACGGAGACAAGCACCTGGGCTTTGAGTATCCCAACACCGCCTGGACTCCCGAGACGCTGGGCACCCTGGTGCAGCAACTCCAGACCCTGTACACCGGCGACGATCCCATGCGGATCGGCCTGGAGGTCTTGTGCCGCCAGGAAGACCCCTATGCCTACTTTGAAAGCATGTGGGCATCGCTCCCCTTCATCCATAAAGACTGATCATCCATTTTTAGGAGGAACATCAATATGACAACCAACGACCTGCAGCGCATGGCGAACCGCCTGCGCCTGGACGTGGTGGAAACGGTTCATGCGGCGGGCGATGGCCACCCCGGCCCCTGCATGTCCATTGCAGACATCATGTCCGTCCTGTTTTTCGAGGAACTGAAGCTGGACCCCGCCAACCCCCGCTGGCCGGAGCGTGACCGCTTCGTGCTGTCCAAGGGCCACGCCTGCCCCATCCTGTACGCCGCCCTGGCCCGCAGGGGATATTTCAGCCTGGACGAGCTGCCCAAGCTGCGCTCTCTGGGGAGCTTCCTCCAGGGCCATCCCGACTATAACAAGATCCCCGGCATCGACACCGTGTCCGGCTCCCTGGGCAACGGCATCGCCATCGGCCTGGGCATGGCGCTGGGCTGCCGGATGCAGCACATTGACAACCATGTCTTCGTCATCGTCGGCGACGGCGAGCAGCAGGAGGGCATCATCTGGGAAGCCGCCATGGCCGCTGCCAAGCACCAGGCGGGAAACCTCATCGTCTTCGGCGACTGCAACAACAACCAGTCCGGCGGCAAGGTCACTGAGCTGAGCTCCCTGTATCCCGTCGCCGACAAGTGGAACGCGTTCCACTGGCATGTGCAGACCATTGACGGTCACGACATCGACGCCATCCGCAACGCCATCGCCGAGGCCAAGAAGGTCACCGACCGTCCTTCTTACATCGAGTGCAGAACCATCAAGGGCAAGAACATCCCCTACATGGAAAACAACAACGCCTGGCATAAGAAGGTCCCCACTGCTGAGGAAGTCGAAATTGCCAGAGAGGCTCTGAGAGGTGCGATATGGGAGTAAAGAGTACACGTGAAGCCACTATGAAGGCGATCCTGGAACTGGCCAGAGAGGATGAGAAGATCATCATCGTCTCTCCCGACGCCGTGGCCGCGGCCCGCGCCGTGCCGTTCCAGAAGGAGTTTCCCGACCGTGTCATCGAGGTGGGCATCGCGGAGCAGGACGCCGTGGATGTGGCCGCCGGCCTCGCCACCACCGGCATGAAGCCCATCGTGGTCAGCTATGCGGGCTTTTTGACCATGCGCGCCTGCGAGATGATCCGTACCTTCATCGCGTATCCCGGCCTGAACGTCAAGCTCATCGGCCTGAACGGCGGTATGCTGGGCGGTGAACGGGAGGGCGTCACCCACCAGTTCTATGAGGATGTGGGCATCCTGCGCAGCATGCCCGGCGTCAAGATCATCACCCCCGCCGACGCCGGCCAGGCCTATCAGGCCGCCAAGGCCATGATGGAGATCGACGGCCCCGTCTATCTGCGTCTGGGCAGCGGCCGTGAGCCCGAGGTGTTCCCCGAGGACACCCCCTTCGCTTTCGGAAAGATCCGCGAGGTGGTCCACAACGGCGACGATGTGGCGGTCTTCGCCAGCGGCTTCATCATGAACCGCGCCATCGAGGCGGTGGAGCAGCTGAAAAACGAGGGCATCAACGCCACCTTGGTGGATGTGTCCACGGTGAAGCCTCTGGATTCCAAGGCTGTGGCCGCCGTGCTGGAGCGTTGCAACTGCGCTGTGGCCGTGGAGGACCACAACATTTACGGTGGTATGTCCAGCGCCATCTGCGAAGTGGCCTGCCACTTCCATCCCTGCAAGGTCCGCCGTCTGGGCCTGCGGGACGTGTATCCCCGCAGCGGCGTGGCCGCTGAGCTGCTGGACGCCTATGGCCTGGCGGTGCAGGATATCGTGGATGCCGCCAAGGACGCCATGAGCAAATAAACAGCATCTTCTCCGCCGCCTGTCAGGCTGTGTGCGGAAAATGGCGCACGGCTCTGTGTCCTGATGGCGCAGAACCGTGCGCTTTTACTCAATGAAGGAGGAACCAACATGAACACGAACAAGGTCGTGATGGCCGGCGCCGGCGTCATGGGCGCGTCATTGGCCCAGGTGTACGCCCTGGCCGGCTACGAGACGTATGTGTACGACATTTTTGAAGCGGGCATCGAAAAGGGCAAGCACCTCATCGCCATCAACCAGGAGATGATGGTGAAGGAGGGCCTCATCACCGCCGAGGAGTCCCAGGCGGCGCTGGACCGCATGGTCTTCACCATGGACAAGGAGTGCTTCCGGGACTGCTGCCTGGTGGTGGAATCCACCGTGGAGCGGATGGACATCAAGCAGGGCTTCTTCCGTGAGATCAGCGAGATCGCCCCCAAGGAGGCGCTGCTTGCCACCAACACCTCCGGCCTGCATATCACGGAGATCGCCGAGGCCTGCAAGTACCCCGAGCGCTTCATGGGCCAGCATTGGCTGAATCCCCCCCACCTGCTGCCTCTGTGTGAGATTATCGCCGGTGAGCAGACCAGCCAGGAGAACCTGCAGAAGATGCGGGCCCTGGTGCTGGGCCTCGGCAAGCAGCCGGTCATCGTCAAGGACATCAACGGCTTCATCATCAACCGCATCCAGTTCGCGGTGCTGCGGGAGGCCCTGCACATCGTGGATATGGGCGCCGCCACCATCGAGGACGTGGACACGGTGCTGAAGGCCGGCATGGGCCTGCGGTATGCCGCCCTGGGCCCCTTCGGCGTGGCGGATTTCGGCGGACTGGATACCTTTGACCACATCAACAGCTACCTGAACGCGGAGCTGTGCGACTCCAAGGTGGGCAACGAGCGGCTGCACAAGATGGTGGAGGAGGGGAAGCTGGGCCTGAAGACCGGCCAGGGCTTCTACGACTACTCCGGCGATAAGGCGGACGAAGCCATCCGGGAGCGGGACCGCATGTACATCGAGCTGGCCAAGGTCCTGTATTTCAACGACAAGAAGTAAGGAGAGCAGTATGCGCAGCGATTTGATGAAAAGCGGCATCGACCGCATCGCCCACCGGGCGCTGTTCCGTGCCCTGGGCCTGACGGACGAGGAGCTGGCCCGGCCCATCATCGGCGTGGTCAGCGCCAAGAACGAGATCATCCCCGGCCACATGCACCTGGACAAAATCGCGGAGGCGGTGAAGGCCGGCATCCGCATGGCCGGCGGCACCCCCATCGAGTTCCCGGCCATCGGCGTGTGCGACGGCATCGCCATGAACCACGAGGGCATGTTCTTCTCCCTGCCCTCCCGGGAGCATATCGCGGACTCCGTGGAGATCATGGCCAACGCCCATCCCTTTGACGGCCTGGTGTTCATCCCCAACTGCGACAAGATCGTGCCCGGCATGATCATGGCGGCCCTGCGGGTGAATATCCCCTCCATCTTCTGCTCCGGCGGACCCATGATGCCCGGCCATGCCAATGGCCGGCAGGTGGCGCTGACGGACGCCTTCGAGGCCCCCGGCGCCGTCCGGGCCGGTAAGATGACGGAGGCGGAGGCCCAGGACATCGTGGAGCACTCCTGCCCCGGCTGCGGCTCCTGCGCGGGCATGTTCACGGCCAACTCCATGAACTGCATGACGGAGCTGCTGGGCCTGGGCCTGCCTGGAAACGGCACCATCCCGGCGGTGGAGAGCCAGCGGATTTTGCTGGCCAAGCACGCGGGCATGAAGATCATGGACTTGGTGCGGGAGGATGTGCGTCCCCGTGACATCGTGACGGAGAAGTCCATCAAGAACGGCCTGGCGGCGGACATGGCCCTGGGCTGCTCCACCAACACCATGCTGCACCTGCCGGCCATCGCCCACGAGGCGGGGCTGGAGTTCGACCTGCGGGGCGTCAACGCCGTTTCCGACGCGGTGCCCCACCTGGTGAAGCTGAACCCTGCGGGCGTCCACTGCCTGGTGGACCTGAACAACGCCGGCGGCCTCAGCGCCGTGATGAAGCGGCTGGACAGCATGGGCCTCATCGACCCCACCGCCCGGACCGTGGACGGCACCTGGGCGGACCGCATCGCCAAGGCGGAGATCATGGACGAGAACGTCATCCGGGACCGGGAGCACGCCTACTCCCAGACCGGCGGCCTGGCGGTGCTGTACGGCAACCTGGCGCCGGACGGCGCGGTTGTGAAGAAGGGCGCGGTACTGCCGGAGATGCTGGTGCACACGGGCCCGGCCAAGTGCTTTGACAGCGAGGAGGCCTGCTGCGAGGGCCTGTACGCCGGGAAAGTAGTGGCAGGCGACGTGGTGGTGGTCCGGTACGAGGGCCCCAAAGGCGGCCCCGGCATGCGGGAGATGCTCAGCCCCACGGCGACCCTGGCGGGCATGGGGCTGGACTCCAC
>JAETPK010000088.1 GCA_021771265.1 Oscillospiraceae bacterium | reverse complement strand
ATCCGCACTGAGGCGGAGGACCGTCTGGCGGCGCTGACGGCGGACTGAGGTCCGGCAATACATCGACCCAATATGCTTCAAACATCCCGTTTACAAGAGCGGAGCGGACCGTGGAAGGGAGCGGCGATATGAAACAGACGTGGAAACGTTACATCCCCTGGGGCCTTGCGGCGGTGCTGGCTATTCTGGCGCTGGTGTGGGCACTTTGGCCCCGGAGCTTCGCGGACTTTTCCCATATGGAACAGGCCACGGATTTTTACATATTTACCACCGACTTGGGGGCAGGACATGAGCCCCGGGAGTCCCGGCCCGGCCGGGAGGAGATCGGCCCGCTGCTGGACCTGCTGGCAGAGGCGTCCATCCGGGCGGTCGGCCGCGACCGTACGATCACCTGGGACCCGGAGGAAGGGATCTACCTCTACCACCTCTATTTTGATCATGTGGAGGAGGAACACTGGGTGTCAGACGCGCGGTTTTTGCTGCGGTCCGACGGGATGCTCTACGCGCCGGTGTATATTGGAGACTTGAGCCTTGGGTACAGCAGCTACCAGCTCTCCGATTGCGACATGAGCGCCGTTGACGCGGAGCTCCAGCGGCTGCTGGGCATGAGCGGAACGCTTCAGGAATAAAATCAAATATCCCCAGGCCCACCCCGCCTCCCGGGGCAGAGTGCGCCTTCCTACAATTTAAAATTTCCAAATTTTTACAAGGATAGGCACGATATGGAACGATTCCTGCAAAAATTGAATACCATCCCGGAGGTGGCGGAGCTCATCCGCCGGGTGGAAGAGGGCGGCTGCCCGGCGGCGGTGAACGGCCTCCAGCCGGTGCAGCGGGCCTGCGTAGGCGCCGCCGTGGCCCGGGCATTGGACCGCCCGGCGGTGTTCGTATGCGGCGACGAGCGGGAGGCCCAGGTGCTTGCCGGGGACCTGAAGACGCTGCTGGGCCGGGAGCCGGTGACGCTGCTGGCCCGGGAGTGGCAGCTGCATCCGGGGGCTGTCAGCTCCCGGACCTGGGAGCAAGGCCGCCTGGCGGCGCTGTACGCCATGGCCCGGGGCCAGGCGCCGGTCATCGTGGTCACCGCCGACGCCCTGGCAGCCCGGACCCTGCCGGCGGCGCGGCTACTGTCCCTGTCCCGGACGCTGGCGGTGGGAGAGCGGGCGGACCTGAAGGAGCTGGCGGAGCAACTGGTCTGTGCCGGCTACACCCGCTGCCAGCAGGTGGAGGGCGTGGGACAGTTCGCCCTGCGGGGCGGCATCTTGGATGTGTTCTCCCCGCTGATGGAGCAGCCGGTGCGGTGCGAGTTTTTTGACGATGAGATCGACTCCATGGGCACCTTTGACCCCGGCACCCAGCGGCGGGTGAAAAACGTCAAGTCCGCCCTGATACTGCCGGCGGCGGAGGTGCTGCCCCACGCGGCTCCCGGCGGCGCCGCGGGATTGGCGGAGACCCTGACCGCCCTGGCGGACAAACTGGCCAAAAAGCAGAAGACGGAGCGAACGGTCCAGACTCTGCGGGAGGACGCAGAGCGGCTGCGCAGCGGGAGCGCCGTGGGCGGTGTGGACCGCTATCTGGCCGCTGTCTACCCGGAGGGAACGGCGGGCGTCCATTACCTGCCGCCGGAGAGCGTGGTGTTTTTGTGCGAGAGCGGCCGGGTGGAGGACCGGGTGAAAAGCGCCCTTCTCCAGCACAAGCAGGACACGGAGGCCCTGCTGGAGGCCGGAACGCTGGCGGGAGAGTGGGCAAAGCTGATGCTGTCCGCCGAGGAGCTGTACGGCGCCTTGGAGGAATTCCCCGTCATCATGGAAAACTCCCTGCCCACCTCCCGGTATCCCCTGCGGCCCCGGGGACTTTTGAGCGTGAATGCCAAGCAGCTCTCCTCCTACGGCGGCAGTCTGGAGACCGCCGTGGGCGACATGGCCCACTACCGTGCCAGCGGCAGTGCCGTGCTGGTGCTGTGCGGCAGCGAGACCCGGGCCAGGAATCTCCAGCGGCTGCTGGAAGAGCGGGATATCCCGGCGGTACTGGACCTTCAAAACGATGCCATGCCCGCCGCCGGCGAGGTGCGGGTGGCCCTGGGGGCCCTGTCCGCCGGCAGCGAATGGCCCCAGCTGAAGCTGGCGGTGCTGACGGAGGGCCAGCTGACTGCCGCGCCCCACAAGCGCCAGAAGCTGAAAAACAGCTCCAACCGGCAGAAGCTCCAATCCTACACGGACCTGAGCCCCGGCGACCTGGTGGTCCATGTCCACCACGGTGTGGGCCGGTTCGTGGGCATCCAGAAAATGCCGGTGGACGGCGTGGAAAAGGATTATATCAAGATCGACTACGCCGGCGGCGACTGCCTGTATGTCCCCGTCACCCAGCTGGACCAGGTGTCCAAGTACATCGGCGGCGGAGAGGACCAGGAGCGCGCAAAGCTCAACAAGCTGGGGGGCACCGAGTGGGCCAAGCAGAAGACTAAGGCAAAAAAAGCCGCTAAGGACCTGGCCAAGGGGCTCATCGCCCTGTACGCCCAGCGGCAGCGGCAGCCGGGCTTCGCCTTCTCGCCGGACTCCACCTGGCAGCGGGAATTTGAGGAGGCCTTCGACTACGCGGAGACCGATGACCAGCTGCGCTGCATCGCGGAGATCAAGGCCGACATGGAAAAGCCCCGGCCCATGGACCGCCTACTGTGCGGCGACGTGGGCTACGGCAAGACGGAGGTGGCCCTGCGGGCCGTCATGAAGTGCATTCTGGACGGAAAGCAGGCCGCCATCCTGGTGCCCACCACCGTCCTGGCCCAGCAGCATTACGCCACCGCCGTGGGCCGCTTCCGGAATTTTCCCGTCCACATTGAGGTCCTCTCCCGCTTCACCCCCGCCAGGGAGCAAAAGCGCATCCTGGACGCCGCCAAGCGGGGGGCGGTGGACCTGCTCATCGGTACCCATAAGCTGCTGCAAAAAAGCGTGGAATTCCACGACCTGGGCCTGCTCATCATCGACGAAGAGCAGCGCTTCGGCGTCACCCACAAGGAGCGACTCAAGGAGATGAGCCGCCAGGTGGACGTGCTGACCCTGTCCGCCACCCCCATTCCCCGGACGCTGAACATGGCCCTGTCGGGCCTGCGGGACATGTCCACCCTGGAGGAGCCGCCCCAGGACCGCCAGCCGGTGCAGACCTATGTGCTGGAGCACGACTGGGCCGTCATCGAGGACGCCATGCGCAAGGAGCTGGGCCGGGGCGGACAGGTGTATTACCTCCACAACCGGGTGGAGAGCATCGACCTCACCGCCTCCCGCATCCAGAAGCTGCTGGGACCGGAGGCGCGCATCGTTGTCGGCCACGGCAAAATGAGCGAGCAGGAGCTCTCCGGCGCCATGCAGGCCATGGTGGACGGCGAGGCGGATGTGTTCGTGTGCACCACCATCATTGAGACCGGCATCGACATCCCCAACGTCAACACCCTCATCATTGAGGACGCCGACAAAATGGGCCTGGCCCAGCTGCACCAGATCCGGGGCCGTATCGGCCGCAGTGCCCGCCGGGCCTACGCCTATCTCACCTACCGCCGGGGAAAGGTGCTTCAGGAGACCGCCGCCAAGCGGCTGGCAGCCATCCGGGAGTACGTGGAATTCGGCTCCGGCTTCAAGATCGCCATGCGGGACCTGGAGATCCGGGGCGCCGGCAACCTGTTGGGGCCGGAGCAGTCCGGCTATCTCATGAGCGTGGGCTATGACCTCTATTTAAAGCTGCTGGAGGAAGCGGTCCTGGAGGAAAAGGGCGAGGAAAAGAGGATCGAGACGGAGTGCTCCGCCGACCTGACGGTGAACGCCAACATCCCCGACCGCTATGTACCCTCGGCGGAGCAGCGGATGGACCTGTACCGCCGCATCGCCGCCATCCGCACGGACGACGACGCCTCCGATCTGCTGGACGAGATACTGGACCGTTACGGCGAGGCGCCCAAGAGCGTGCTGGCCCTGCTGGACGTGGCGCTGCTGCGGGCGGCGGCGGCCAAGGCCGGCGTCAGCGACATCTCCCAGAAGGGCAGCATTTTGAAGTTGCAGCTGGCTGTGTTCCGGCCGGAGGCGCTGGTGTCGGTGTGCGGCCTGCCCAAATACCGCCAGCGGCTGACCCTGGCCGCGGGAGAAACGCCGGCCATCACCTTAAAGCTCAAGCCCGGCGCCGATGTGCTGGAATCCGCCACGGAGCTGGTGGAGGACCTGAAGCTGGCGGCGGAGGGGGCATAAGATCCGGCTGGGCCGCATAGGATGGGACATCCCGTGAAGGAGCCTGAATGCCATGAGACGAACCATCCTGCCCCTACTGCTTATCTGCCTGCTGCTGAGCGCCTGCGGCGAACAAGAGGCGCGGACGCCGCCGGGGAACGACTCCTTGGCGTCTGCCGCCGGATTGGAGACGGACACCGTTGTGGCCACCGTGGACGGCCGGGAGGTCGCCGCCGGGCAGTACCTGTACTGGCTGGCGGTGGTCTGTGACGAGATCCAGGCGTATTACCAATCCGCCGGCATCGCTCTGAACTGGTCGGCCACGCTGGAGAACGGGACTCTGGGGGACTATGCCAAATCCCAGGCTCTTCGCAGCGCCGCCCTGTATGCCACGGTAGAGGCCTGGGCGGAGCGGTACGGCTGCGCCCTGACAGAGGAAGACCGCGCCTCCATGGAGACTGACTGGGCGGAAAAATCCGCTGCCGCCGGCGGAGAAGAGGCGTACCTCGCCCGGCTGGCGGAGCAGGCACTGGACCGAGCCGCGGCGGAAAAGCTGGCGGAAGACCACTATTTATATCTGCACCTGTGCGCTCTGGCGGCGGATGAGGACAGCGGCCTGTGGGCCGGGGAGGCGGAGTTGGCATCGTTTTTCCGCCAGCAGGGCTATGTGACGGCGGACATTTTGACCTTCTCCGGTGAAAACGGGGAATCCCGGGCGGCGGAGGCCTTTGCGAAGCTGAACGGCAGCCAGAGCCTGGCGGCGGACTTTGCCGCCCTGCGCACCGCTGCCGGGGGACCGGAAGATTACCCCAGGACCCTGCTGCCGGCAGACGGAACATTGCCGGCGGAGCTGGCCGCCGCGGCCGGCGCCCTGGCGGAGGGACAGCTCAGCGGGATCGTGGAAACAGAGGGCGGATGGGCCATTTTACTGCGCCTGCCGGATGACACGGCGGCGGTGCGGCAGGATCTGCTGGACCAGCAGCTGCAGGCAGCGGCGGATGAGGCCCGGCTTCAGACCACAGAGGCTTATGAAACGCTGGATACAGCTGCCTTTTGGGCCGGCCTGGGACGGGAAAAAACAGCGATGGGAAACGAAGAAACCTGATGGAAGGTCGGTTTTCGTCAAGTTGACGAAAACCGACCTTGTTTTGTCAAAGATTTAACAAAAATTCGGATCCGCCATAGTTTCCCATTGACGGAGGGAGAGAAAACCACTATAATCAAAATTGCGGCGGTGAGGTATCCACTGATTTGTCAAAAATTTAGCAATCCTGTTTAAAGTTTGACAAACCTTGCTTCCGCAAGGATCACTGGTTAGCAATTGCGGCGGCCGCCGGCAGGCGACCGCGCCGCTTCCAAAACAAAATTCAAAAAAACGGAGGATCATCATGAAAGAGCTCTATGTTGTGAATTGCTGCAGAACCGCGATCGGTTCCTTTGGCGGCGCTCTGAAGAACACCCCCGCTCCCGAGTTGGGCGCCATCGTGGTCAAGGAGGCCCTGAACCGTGCCGGCGTAAAGCCTGAGCAGGTGGATGAGGTCATGTTCGGCTGCATCCTGACCGCTGGCCTGGGCCAGAACGTTGCCCGCCAGGTCTCCATCAAGGCCGGCATTCCCTATTCCGTACCCGCCTACACTGTGGGCATGGTCTGCGGTTCCGGTATGAAGTCCGTCATCGAGGGTGCCCGCTCCATCCTGGCCGGCGACGCTGACGTGGTCGTCTGCGGCGGCACCGAAAACATGAGCGCCGCTCCCTTCGCCGCTCCTGACGCCCGCTGGGGCGCCCGCATGGGCGACAAGAAGCTGGTGGACACCATGATCAAGGACGGCCTGTGGGACGCCTATAACAACTATCACATGGGCACCACCGCCGAGAACATCAACGACATCTGGGGCATCACCCGCAAGGAGCAGGACGAGTTCGCCGCCGCCTCCCAGCAGAAGACCGAGGCTGCTCAGGCCGCCGGCCGCTTTGACGATGAGATCGTCCCCGTGCCCGTGAAGGTCAAGAAGGAGATCGTGGAGTTCAAGAAGGACGAATTCCCCAAGGCCGGCGTCACCGCCGCTGGCATCGCCAAGCTGCGCGGCGCCTTCCCCGTGGGCCCCGAGTCCCCCACCCCCCAGGTCGTGCACACCTTTGAGGTCACCGGTGCTCAGGACGCCGAGGACAAGGGCACCCAGCGCGTCACCGCCGCCAACGCCTCCGGCATCAACGACGGCGCTGCCGCCATCGTGCTGGCTTCCGGCGAGGCTGTGGAGAAGTACGGCCTGAAGCCCATGGCCAAGCTGATTGGCTGGGGCCAGGGCGGCGTCGATCCCAAGATCATGGGTGTTGGCCCCGTGCCCGCTTCCCGCGCTGCTATGAAGAAGGCCGGCGTCACCATCGAGGACATCGACCTGGTGGAGGCCAACGAGGCGTTCGCCGCTCAGTCCATCGCCGTGGCCCGTGAGCTGCACTTCGACATGAGCAAGGTCAACGTCAACGGCGGCGCCATCTCCCTGGGCCATCCCGTCGGCGCTTCCGGTGCCCGTATCATTGTCACCCTGCTGCATGAGATGCAGAAGCGTCCCGAGGCCAAGAAGGGCCTGGCCACGCTGTGCATCGGCGGCGGCATGGGCGTTGCCACCGTCTTCGAGAAGTGCTGATCCCTTCAGTTGCATAAGCACATATAAAACCGCGGGGCACCAGTCGGTGCCCTGCGGTTTTGTGCGGTGCGCGGAAAGAAGAAAGCCGCCTGTCCCGCGGGGACAGGCGGCTTTTCAACTGGTCGATAGACCTGAAAACTATATATAGCGGGAAGGAAGATAGTTACGAAAGACTGCGCCCGCAGGCGCGTGCCGGAGCGCAACCGCCGAAGGCGGCTCTTGGCGCGGAGACAACCCAGGAGGGGTGTCCCAAGGTGAATTGCCGCGAAGCGGCAAGAGAGGGTGGCCTGGGCCATTCGTTTGAAATATATGTTTTTCAGGACTTCAAAAAGTCCTGAAAAACTTGCTCAGCTTGCCGAAAAGCCTATTCGGCAAGCGAAGCCGCCTGTCCCGCGGGGGCAGGCGGCTTCGCTTGTTTACAGGTTCTTCTCCAGAACGGAAGTGAAGGCGTCGGGAGGCATGACGCCCACCTTCCGGTCGAATTCCCGGCCGTTTTTCAAAAACACCACTGTGGGGATGCTCATGACACCGAACTGGGCGGCCAGGGCCGGCTCCTCGTCCACGTTGACCTTGCCCACCAGGACCTTGCCGTCAAACTGCTGGCCGATGGTCTCGATGACCGGGGAAAGCATTTTGCAGGGACCGCACCAGGAGGCCCAGAAATCTACCATTGCCAGGGGGGCCGCCTCTACGGCGGCGGTGAATTCTTCCGTTTTCAAATGTTTGACTGCCATTGTAAGATCTCCTTTACATATTTTTATGTTTGCTCACGCTTGTTTTTGGTCCGCCGCGGTCAAAAAGGCGGCGGCGCTTTGGCCGGCGATGAGGCCCTCCCCCACCGCTTTGGCCACTTGAAGGGGCCCTCCGGTGCAGTCTCCCGCTGCGAACAGGCCCGGCAGGTTGGTGGCCATGCGGCGGTCCACCGTCACATAGCCGTTTTCCACCGCCAATCCCTGGCACAGGTCCGTGGGCGCCATGGTGGGCCGCAGCAGAAACACCGCGTCCACGGCGGCGCTTTGCCCGTCGCAGGTGATGGCTTCCACCGCCTGGCCGCCCTGGATGACACAGCGTTTTGGCCGGTC
>JAETPK010000087.1 GCA_021771265.1 Oscillospiraceae bacterium | reverse complement strand
GGAAAGGTCAGCGTGGACGAGGCCCTGAACGTGATGATCCCGGTGCTGCGGGCCCTGACGGCGGTCCACGCCGAGGGCTTCATCCACCGTGACGTGACGCCGGACAACATCTACATATCAAAAGACGGCAACGTGAAGCTGCTGGACTTCGGCTCCGCCCGATACAGCATCGGTGACAAGTCCAAGAGCCTGGACGTGGTGCTGAAAGTCGGCTATGCCCCCAAGGAGCAGTACATCCGCCGGGGCCGCCAGGGCCCCTACACCGACGTGTACTCCTGCGCCGCCTGCTTCTACGCGGCGCTGACGGGGTATCTGCCGCCGGAATCTCTGGAGCGTATGGACCACGACGATCTGGTCCCCGTCTCCCAGGCGGGCATCGACATCCCGGAGTGGCTGGACCGGGCCATTCTGAAGGGCCTGGCCGTCCAGCCGGAGGACCGGTTCCAGACGGCGGCGGAGTTCCTGGACGCCATCGAGAACCAGTTGGTGGTAGACCTGCCGCCCCAGCCGGGACAGGCGGCCCCGGCACCCGTCAAGCAGAAACCCAAGCCCGCCATGATCGCGGGCATCGCCGCGGCGGTACTGGCCCTGGTCATCGGCGTGGGTGTCCTTGGCGGCGGAGGTGACAGCTCCGGCGGCGGAGGCGAGAACCAGGAAGAGGACGCACCGGCCCTCATCAAGGCCGAGGTGCCCTCCATCACCATTCAGGGGGTGGAGTACAGCACCGACCTGCGGACGCTGGAGCTGGAGGATCAGGGCCTGACCAATGAGGACATTGAACCGCTGAAATACATGGTCAATCTGACCAAGCTCTATCTGCCCGCCCAGTCCCAGATCAGCGACCTGAGCCCTCTGGCTAATCTGACAAATTTACAGAAGCTCAGTTTGTCGAGCGGAAACACGAGCAATAATCTCGTCAGCTACATCAACGATTTGTCTCCTCTGGCCGGGCTGACCAATCTGGAAAGCCTGCGGGGACTGTTCGGCACGATCAGCGATCTGAGCTTCCTCGAAAATCTGACCAATCTGACAGAGCTGCAGCTACGGGGGAATTTCACCTGTGAGGACCTAAGTCCTCTGGCGAACCTGACAAAACTCCAATCCCTGAGCATCATGCCCACCGGAAATGGCGTGTTTTTTTGCGATGATCTGACTTCAATATCTACCTTGACCCAGTTGCATGAACTGCGGTTCGACGCGGACGGCTCACTTCTCTCAACGGTCTGGAGAACCTGACCGAACTGCGGACACTGGAACTCTATGGAAGTGACGCGACTTATTCCGATGTGGACCCCCTGGCGAATCTGACAAAGCTCCAAACAATCCGTCTGCCCATCCGGGTCTATTCGGACGGCGCGGTCCCCTATGACATCCAGGGGCTGGCCGGACTGACCAATCTGACCTCTCTGGACATACCCTGCGGCGTGAAGAATCTGACACCCCTGCAAAACCTGACCCAGCTGCAAATACTGTCTGTCCAAAACGGCGGCAGTATTGAGGGGGCGGATAGCTCCCTGGAACCGCTGCGAAATTTGACCAATCTGACGGAATTGGAGATCAGACTGCAAGATTATCAGAATAATACGCTTTCAGTAGACCTCTCTCCCCTGTCCGGACTGACTAAGCTGCAATCTCTTGAGGTAGATGCTTTAAATAGTGGAAGTTGGGAAAACCCTGTCCCCTCCGTTACCAATCTAACCGCCCTGGAAGGCCTGGAAAACCTGCGGTCGCTGACCTTGCAGTTCCGAAACGTCTCCGACATCTCCCCACTGAGAAATTTGAAAAATCTGCAAAGCATTACGATTTATGACGGCGGAAGCATTAGAATTACCGACTGGTCCCCGGTGGACCATGTCCCAGTGGTCAACAAGTAGCACGCTCAATAAAGGAGGAAATCCCATATGGCACAGATCGAATGCGGGCGGGGACATCTGTATGACCCGGAGAAGTACCCCACCTGCCCCTACTGCAACACAAACCAGCAGATCACCGTGGCCGCCGCTGGGCGGACGGCGCCCCTGCGCTCCGTCCTCAGCCCCGGCAAGACCGCGCCGGTATCCGTTACCGCGCCGCAAAAGACGGCCCCTCTGTCGGGCACCCCTGTCTCCGCTCCCCAGAAGACCGCGCCCCTCTCCGGCACGCCGGTGACAGCGGCCCAGAAGACCATGCCGCCCCGGGGATATGGCGCCAGCGTCACCGCCCCCAGCAAGACCATGCCCCCCAGAGGGTACGGGGAGAGCATCCCCGCCCAGGCACCAGCCCCGTCTCCGGCGGGCTTCGGCCCCAGCGTGACGGCGGCGGGCAAAACCGTGGGGATGATGCAGGAGAAGATGGGCTTTGACCCGGTGGTTGGGTGGCTGGCCTGCGTGGAGGGGCCCAGTCGCGGCAAGAGCTACACCATCCACGGCGGCATCAACTCCATCGGCCGCAGCGAGCGGATGGACATCACCGTCACCGGCGACATGACCATCTCCGCCGAGAACCACGCCAAACTCAGCTACTCGGACCGCAACAACCGGTTCAACCTGATCCCCGGCGACGGGCGGAACATCGTCTATCTCAACGGTGACGAGGTCTTTGCCGCCACGCCGCTGAACGCCTACGACATCATCGACTTCGGGGAGACGAAGCTGCTGTTCGTGCCGCTGTGCGGGGAGCGGTTCACCTGGAAGGACGGGGAGAAGGACCATGGGACTGTTTGACAGCGTGTTCCGCCGCTCCCGACGTGTGACGGACGATGCGCCTACCGTGCCGCTGCCGAAAACAGGCCTGACCTTCCGGGTGGGCAACGTCCAGGGCGTGGGCCTGCGGGAGCGGCAGGAGGACTCCTTCGCCATCCTGAACGCCTCCAACGCTGGGGCGCTGGCCCGGGAAGGCCTGCTGGCCGTGGTGGCCGACGGCATGGGCGGCATGGCGGACGGAAAGCAGGCCAGCGAGAGCGCGGTGGCCGCCCTCTGCCAGTCCTTCCGGGAGCGGGCAGAGGAAATGCCGGTGCCCCAGTGGTTCCGGGAGAGCGCCCACGCCGTCAGCGACAGCGTGTATGAGCAGTTCTCCGGCCGCAGCGGCACCACCCTGGTGGCGGTGCATATTCAGAGGAACCAGCTCCACTGGGTCAGCGTGGGGGACAGCGCCATTTACCTATATCGCAGCGGCGGCGTGTTCCAGCTGAACCAGGAGCACACATACCTCAACCAGCTCTACGCCCGGGAGCTGACGGAGGACGTCATCTGCAAGGAGCGGGCGGAGCAGGACGAGGATGCCCGGCGGCTCACCTCCTTTGTGGGCATCAACTGTCTGGAGGCGGTGGACGGCAGTCTGCGCTCGCTGCCGCTGCAATCCGGGGACGTGCTGCTGCTGTGCTCCGATGGCATCAGCGGCGTGCTGACCCCGCCGGAGCTGATGGAGGCCATGCGGCTTCCGACGGACGAGGGCTGCACCCTGCTGGAGACTTTGGTATTGGAAAAGCAAGTCCCGGAACAGGACAACTATACAGGGATCATGATTTCCTGCAAATAAAGAGATGGGAGAGAACACTATGAAAATGTTGCGAAAACTGGCGGCGGCAGCCATTGCCGTCCTGATGCTGACCATCACCGCTGTGCCCGCTCTGGCGGCCTTTGACCAGAGCGTCCTGGACGGGATCGTCATGATCTCCACCGGCGCGCCGGACGCAAAGGGCGTCATGCACTACTACCGCGGCACCGGCTTCTTTGTGGGCAAGGCGGGGGAGAATCCTCAGTACATCGTCACCAACTGCCATGTAGTGGAGGAATTCATCCTGGCGGGCAAGGCCCTGGGCGGCGGCGAGCTCCACGTGGTCTACGATAAAAATGACCAGGAGGAGGCCTACCTGGTGGACTACGACGCGGAAAAGGACGTGGCGGTGCTGAAGCTGGCAGAGCCCAGCGACAAGCGGACGGCCCTGACGCTGCAGGAGCCCCAGGAGGCCATGCTGGGCAACGAGGGCTACGCCGTGGGCTACCCCCTGGCCGCCGACCTGACGGTTCAGGCGGTGAATTCCTTCAGCAAGAAGGACGCCACCGTCACCACCGGCAGCATCAGCCGCCTGCTGACAGAGAGCGGCACCGGCCGGAAGCTGATCCAGACCGACGCCTCTCTCAGCGGCGGCAACTCCGGCGGTCCCCTGACCGCAGCCGACGGCACGGTGCTGGGTATCAACACCTACGCCTCCAACCTGGATCAGAACCTGTTCTACGCGGTGAGCATCAGCGAGGCCCTGCCCATGCTGGACCAGAACAACATCCCCTATACCCTGGGTGCCGCCGCTAAGCAGGGCGGCAGCAATATGGCCCTTTACGCGGGTATCGCCGTGGTGGTCGTGGCTGTTATCGTCATTGCCGTGGTGGTGGCCGGAAAGAAGAAAAAGACCGCCCCCGCCGCCGGGAAGGCGGAGAAGCAGGAGGAAACCAAAAAGGCCGCTCCGGTGCTGCGCTCCATGGCGCCCCAGCACGGCGGCATGGTGGTGCAGCTCCACCGCCAGCCGGTGCAGATCGGCCGGGACAGCGCGGTCTGCCGTCTGGTCTATCAGGACGGCACCCCCGGCGTCAGCTCCAAGCACTGTCAGATTTACTTTGACGAGGGCGAGGGCGTGTTCGTGGTGACGGACCTGAACTCCACCTACGGCACCTTCCAGGCCGGCGGCCAGCGCATCGCCCCCAACGTCCCCACCCGGCTCTCCCCCAAGAGCTCCATCTACCTGGGCGAACCGGAGAACACCATCTGCCTGGATGTGGAATAAAGCATGAAACTTACCGCTTATTCGTATACAAATCAGGGCGGCCGGGACCACAACGAGGACAGCGTCCGCTGCCTGACGGAGGCCGGGGTATTTGTCCTGGCGGACGGTCTGGGCGGGCACCAGTGCGGCGAGGTGGCCTCCGGCCTGGCGGCAGACGTGATTGCCGCCGGGTGCGCGGAGGCAGCGCCCACCCCTGCCAGCCTGTTGGAGCTGTTCCAAAAGGCCAACGAGGCCATTTTGGATGCGCAGAAAACACCGGGCCGGGAGGACATGAAGACCACGGCGGTGGCCCTGTCCATCCAGAATGAAAAAGCCATCTGGGCCCACATCGGCGACTCCCGGCTGTATCACTTCTCGGACGGCGCCGTTACGCCGCTGACCAGGGACCACTCCGTCACTTACCGGAAGTACCTGGGCGGCGAGATCACCTACATGGACATCTGCCATGACGATGACCGCTCCAGCCTGCTGCGGGTGCTGGGGAAAAGCCCTTGCGTTCCCGAGGCAGCAGAAAAAACGGTCAAGGCGGGTGACGCCTTCCTGCTGTGCTCCGACGGCTTTTGGGAGTACATCTACGACCAGGAGATGCTGGCGGACCGGCTGAAGGCGGAGACGCCGGAGCAGTGGGCGCAACTGATGCTGCTGCGGCACATCCGCCGCACGCCGCCGGGAAACGACAACTTCTCCCTCATCACGGTCTTTGTGGAGGATGATTTATGAAACGGTTTTTCTCCCTGCTAACCGCCGCCGTGCTGGCGGCGGCGCTATGCGGGCAGGCGCTGGCCGCCGGCAGCGCGGAGCTGGTGCGGACCTTTATCTATGAGAACACGCTGTACACCTATGTGTCCCTGACCGGCACGGACCAGCCCATCACCAAGGCGGAGGCGAAGCTGGGAAACCAGACCTTCCCCGCCGACCACAAGCTGGAGACGGTCCGGCAGGCCGGATCCCCCGTGACGTATCTGCTGTTGGTGGACAACTCCAACTCCATGCCGCCCTTCCGGGAGGAGGTGGCCGCCTTCGGGGCGGCGCTGGCCCAGTCCAGCGGCGAAAACACCCGGTATATCCTTGCCACCTTCGGCGATGATTTCTCTCTGGTTTCCGAGGATGTCTCCGCCGGGGAGCTGGCGGAACAAATAGCCGCCATCCCCTTTGATGAGACCGTCACCCGCCTCCATACCAGTATGGACCACGCCCTGGACTATCTGGAATCCCTTCCCCGGGAGGGCAATGAGCTGCGGGCCATGGTGGTGCTGTCCGACGCGGTGCAGTACGACCCCAACGGCGGCGTCCCTTATGAGACATTGCTGGACCGGATTGAACATTCCGATGTCATGCTCCACTCCGTGGGCTTTGGCGATGACGCCGCGTCATTGGACAGCCTGGGCACCCTGGCCAGCGCCTCCGGCGGGACCCATCAGGTCATCGGAGCGGCGTCCGCCCAGGACGCGGCTACCCTGCTTTCGGACAGTCTCGGCGGCCTATTTGTAACGGGCTTTGACCTCTCCGGCTGCACCACTTCCGGGGAAGATCAAACGGTGTCCATCACCTTTGCCGCCGGAGGGGACCTGGTCTGCCGGGCGGAGAGCACGGTGGACATCCTTGCCGTGGACAACGAGCCGGCGACCCCGGCGCCCCAGACGCCGGGTACGGCGCTCCCGGCGAAGGAGCCGGGGAATGACCCTGCGGCAGCGCCTGCCCAACGTGAGGAACAGCTGCCGGTTGGCATTCTCGCTGCGCTTGCCGTGGTGGTTGCGGTGCTCGTCGTTATCGTGTGTATGCAGCGTCTCCAGCGAAAAAAGAAGCCTGCTCCTCCGCCGAAGCCTTCCGGTATCTATATGCGGCTGGAGGTCCTGCAAGGGGAGCTGGCGGAACTGAAATCGGAATTTATCCTGGACCGGGAACTGATCATCGGCAGGGATGAGATCTGCGACATTGTCTTCGACAGCAGCGCTGTTTCCCACCGCCATGCCCGGATCTTCACTGCCGACGGCGCCGTCTATCTGGAGGATCTGTCCTCCCAGAACGGCACCTGTGTCAACGGCCTGCCAATCCACATGGCAGTTGTTTTGCACAGCGGAGATGAAATTTCAGTGGGGGATGCTGTATTTCGTTTCAAGTTTTGACCCTGACCCTTACCACGGTAAAACCGCCGTTATGCCGCGGCACTTTGCGGCATTCGGCGGCATCAGGAGACACGGTTCAAGACCGCGTACAGGCAATTCGAATCACTCAACCGCTTGGAAAGAACCCACCGCGCCGAGCGCGGTGAAGCCCGCAGCCCTTTGGCGGCGATGGCGCAAGCATCGCATTTTGATGTCAAAATGCCACTTGCAGGGGAAATCCCCTGGCCCCAATGCCGCCCGCGGGCGGAATCATTTCGGCAGCATTGCCGGAAAGTTATGAGTAAAAACTGAAAGAATCGGGTCTGACAACATTGTCAAACCCGATTTTTCCTCAGATCGCTATGAATGAACATGCCTGCGAAATCGGGTTCGGCATGATTGCCGAACCCGATTTCATCTCAGCAACCTCGCACCATGCGGACAAGAGTGTACAGCCAGGACAAAGCTGTCAGTCCCAGCAAAACAAAGAAAATGCCGTCAGCCAGGGCAGTATGCGCCACATACCATGGCCGGAATACCGTGATTGTCAGCATCCCGTACAGCAGCGGAACGGACAGCCTCAGCGCATGAGCCAGGCGGATCGCGCCACACAGCAGCATCACGCTTATCGAAACCAAAATACGCATCATGCCTTGATACCTCCTCATGTGGTTTGTGGCATGTTACCATCGGCGGACAGACTTTACAAGAGTCTGTCTGCCGATTTTTTATGGTGGCAAGGGTGTTACATGACACACCCTTGCGCTTAAAGGGTGCATCATGTGACACCCTACTATGAAAATTTTATCGAGTAACAGGGTATTCACCCGGCCTGTTTTTCGGGAGGACTGTGAAAGGAGGAATCACTGTGAGCAATCAGACACACCGCTCCTGCATCCGTATGAGTGCCGCGGAATAAGCCTGCGCTTGAAAAACCTTCAAGCGCAAGCAAAATTTTTTGTCGTGAGCTTGACATACGGGTGGCGCAGGTCGTGAAAACGCACCTTCGGCAGCCCTGCCCGCTTTGGCCGGGCGTAAAATTTTGTGTAAGCGCTTTTCGACAAAGTCAAGAATGGCGCTGGAAAGCAGGGCGGATTCTGGCCTGAATCCCTTGATCACCGAAAGCCATGGCGGTCAAAAC
>JAETPK010000086.1 GCA_021771265.1 Oscillospiraceae bacterium | reverse complement strand
TGTCGGCCAGGCGGTTGCGGGTGGCCTGCTGGCCCAGATACATACCCAGACCGTGCTCGGCGTTATCCTCGAACAGGGAGTTGGACCAGGCGGGACCGTGGCCTTCCTTGTTGGTGCAGTAGGGAGAGGTCGCGGCAGGACCGCCCCAGATGGAGGAGCAGCCGGTGGCGTTGGAGATGTACATATGGTCGCCGAACAGCTGGGTGATCAGGCGGGCATAGCTGGTCTCGGCGCAGCCGGCGCAGGAGCCGGAGAACTCCAGATAGGGCTGCTTGAACTGGCTGCCCTTGACGGTGTCATCCTGCATATCCTTCTTCTCGGAGACCTCAGCCACGCAGTAGTTGAACACATCCTGCTGAGCGGCCTCCTGCTCCTGGGACACCATGGTCAGGGCGCCCACGGGGCACTGGCCCACGCACACGCCGCAGCCCATGCAGTCCAGAGGAGACACGGCCATGGTGTACTTGTAAACGCCCTTGCCCTTGCCGGCCTTCACGTCCACGATCTTGGCGGCGGCGGGAGCCTTGGCGGCCTCCTCGGCAGTCAGCGCGTAGGGACGGATGGTGGCGTGGGGGCAGACATAGGCGCAGTTGTTGCACTGGATGCACTTGGCGGCGTCCCAGGTGGGAACGGTCACGGCCACGCCGCGCTTTTCATAGGCGGCGGCGCCCAGCTCGAACTGGCCGTCGGCGTGCTTGACAAAGGCGGAGACGGGCAGGCTGTCGCCGTCCATCTTGCCCACGGGGTTGAGGATGGTCTTCACCTGCTCCACCAGCTCGGGCTTGCCGGCCAGCTTCACATCCTCCACCACATCCTGTGCGTCAGCCCAGTCAGCGGGGACCTCGAACTTCTTATAGGCAGTGGCGCCGGCATCGATGGCCTTGTGGTTCATGTCCACCACGTCCTGACCCTTCTTCAGGTAGGAATGGGTGGCAGCGTCCTTCATGTACTGGATGGCCTCGGCCTCGGGCATGACCTTTGCCAGAGAGAAGAAGGCGGACTGCAGGATGGTGTTGGTCCGCTTGCCCATGCCGATCTCCTTGGCCAGGTCGATGGCGTTGATGGTGTAGACCTGGATGTTGTTCTTGGCAATGTAGCGCTTGGCAACGGCGGGCATGTGCTTGTTCAGCTCCTCGTCGCTCCACTGGCAGTTGATGAGGAAGGTGCCGCCGGGCTTCACGTCGCGGACCATGGGGAAGGCCTTGACGATATAGGCGGGCACATGGCAGGCCACGAAGTCGGCCTTGTTGATGTAGTAAGAGGACTTGATAGCCTTGTCGCCGAAGCGCAGATGGCTGACGGTGACGCCGCCGGTCTTCTTGGAGTCATACTGGAAGTAAGCCTGGACATACTTATCGGTATGGTCGCCGATGATCTTGATGGAGTTCTTGTTGGCGCCGACAGTGCCATCGCCGCCCAGGCCCCAGAACTTGCACTCGATGGTGCCGGCGGGAGCCACGCTGGGGACGGGCTTCTCCTCCAGGCTCAGGTGGGTGACGTCATCCACGATGCCGATGGTGAACTGACGCTTCATCTGGTCCTTGGCCAGCTCGTCATAGACAGCGAACACGGAGGCAGGTGGGGTGTCCTTGCTGCCCAGGCCGTAGCGGCCGCCGATGACCTGGATGTCGGTCTTGCCGGCGTTGGCCAGAGCGGTGACAACGTCCATGTACAGAGGCTCGCCCTGGGAGCCGGGCTCCTTGGTGCGGTCCAGCACGGCGATCTTCTTGCAGGTGGCGGGAATGGCGGCGATCAGCTTGTCCGCCCGGAAGGGACGGTACAGGCGGACCATGACCATGCCGACCTTTTCGCCCTGGGCGGTCATGTAGTCAATGACCTCCTGGGCCACGTTGCAGATGGAGCCCATGGCGATGATGACGCGCTCGGCGTCGGGGGCGCCGTAGTAGTTGAACAGCTGATAGTCCGTGCCCAGCTTCTCGTTGATCTTGCCCATGTACTTCTCCACCACGTCGGGCAGAGCGTCGTAATAGGGGTTGCAGGCCTCACGGTGCTGGAACGGGAGCCAGGTCCATGATCTCCTGGGGATCGTTCTCGCACAGCATGGCGAAGCCGGTCTGACGGCAGGCCATGACGTCGGAGTGGTCGCCGAAGATATTCAGCGCATGGGTGGAGACCGTACGGGCGGACACGTGGAACACGCAGGGCAGCAGCTCGCCGGCGATCTTATACATGTTGGGGATCATCAGCAACAGGCCCTGAGACGCGGTGTAGGTGGTGGTCATCGCGCCGGTGGCCAAGGAGCCATGAACGGTGCCGGAAGCACCGGCCTCGGACTGCATCTCGCACACCTTGACGGTGGTGCCGAAGATATTCTTCTGGCCAGCGGCAGCCCACTGATCCACCAAGTCTGCCATGGGAGAGGACGGGGTGATCGGATAGATGCCCGCCACTTCGGTAAACGCGTAGCTGACATATGCAGCGGCGTTGTTGCCGTCCATGGACTTGAACTTTCTTGCCATAAACTTACCTCCTATTTTTGCTGCCCCTGGCAGCATCTTACCAAAGCACGAAATCCGGTCACTCTCCCCCAGATTTTCATGCGGTGCTATTATATCACTTCATTTTTTCTATGTAAACTGGCACTTTGTTATTTTTTGCACAAAATTTACCTTTTCTGCGGATGGGCTAAATGCGGCCGGTATTTTTGGGCACATTTTCAAAGATTTTGTTTTCTCCCTGTCTGATTTGTGGTAGACTCAGAACAACCGGACACTGATTCGGCCAGTTTGACCGTTCGGTCTTTTGAACTTTCTGTACAAAACCTCGGGAGGTGGCTTTTCATGGTGGTTTCTGTCCGCTCGCTGGGCCTTTCCGGCATCTCCGGATATGAGGTGCGGGCCGAATGCTTTCTCTCCGGCGGGCTGCCGGCCTTTGACATCGTGGGCCTGCCGGACGCCGCCGTGCGGGAGGCCCGGGAACGGGTCCGGGCAGCGGTCAAAAACTGCGGAGCGAAGTTCCCCGTCAGCCGCATCACCGTGAATCTGGCTCCCGCCGGACAGAAAAAGGCCGGCACCGTGTACGACCTGCCTATTTTCGTGGGGCTGCTGGCCGCCGGCGGCGACCTGCCCGTTCCCCCGGCGGACGCCGCGTTTTTGGGAGAGCTGTCTCTCACCGGCGCGCTGCGGGGCGTGGCCGGCGTGCTGCCCATGGCACTGGCGGCGCGGGACGCTGGCATCAGGCAGCTGTTCGTCCCGGCGGAAAACGCCGCCGAGGCCACCCTGGCCGGGGGCCTCACCGTGTACGGTGTGCCGGATGTAAAGGCCCTTGCCGCCCATTTAAGGGGAGAAGTGCCCCTGTCCCCCGCCCCGGCCTGGGTGCCGGAGGCGGACACGGCGCCCCTGCCGGACCTCCGGGATGTCATGGGCCAGGAAAACGTGAAGCGGGCGCTGGAGATCGCCGCGGCCGGCGGCCACAATCTGCTGCTCATCGGCTCTCCCGGCGCCGGCAAGTCCATGCTGGCCAAGCGGCTGCCCTCCATCCTGCCGGACATGAGCCGTTCTGAGGCCCTAGAGGCCTCCGGCATCTGGTCCGTGGCGGGATTGGCGGACCCCGGCCATCCCCTGCTGACCCGCCGCCCCTTCCGCGCGCCCCACCACACTGCCTCCGCCACGGCCATGGCTGGCGGCGGCCCGTCCCTGCGGCCGGGGGAGATGTCCCTGGCCCACAACGGCGTCTTGTTTCTGGACGAGCTGCCGGAGTTCCGCCGGGATGTGCTGGAGGCCATGCGCCAGCCGCTGGAGGAGGGGGAGGTCACCGTGGCCCGGGCGGTTGGGACGCTGCACCTGCCCGCCCGCTTCCAGCTGGTATGCGCCATGAATCCCTGCCGCTGCGGCTGGCGGGGGCACCCCACCCACCGCTGCACCTGCTCCGACCGGGAGGTGGAGAAATACGTGGAAAAGATCTCCGGCCCCCTGCTGGACCGCATCGACCTCCATGTCAGCGTCCCCTCCGTGGAGTACGAGGCCATGCGCCGCAAGGAGATCCCTGAGTCCTCCGCCGACGTGAAGCGCCGGGTGGACGGCGCCCGGGCCGTGCAGGCGCGGCGCTTTGCCGGGACATCCACCGCCTGCAACGCCCACATGACCCCCGCCCAGATCGGCCGCTTCTGCGTCCTGGACGATGCCGGGGACAGACTCATGGAAAACGCCTTTGCCCGCATGGGCCTCACGGCCCGGTCCCACGACCGCATCCTGCGGGTGGCCCGCACCATCGCGGACCTGGACGGGGCGCCGGACATCGGCCCCCAGCATTTAGCCGAGGCCATTCAATACCGGAACACGGATATTTTGAAGGGGTAGATCTGATGAAAAAGCAGCACATTCTGGCAGTATTTGCCGTTTGCTTATGCGCTCTCCTGCTTGCCCTCCGTTTTCTTCCCACTGGAACGCTCACCGCCTTTTCCTACGAAAGCGGTCACGCCTGGAGCGGTAATAGCGGCTGGGAGATCATGCAGACGGAGGATGGACCTCAGGCGGTCTATTTCTATGAGCCCGGCATGATGTCCGAGGCGGAAGAAGCTCCCTGGTCCGTCTCTCTCCCCTTGAGCGGGGACCAGATGGATGAGATCAGTGACATCGTTCTGCGGCAGCTGAAGCTGCCCCTGTGGCCCGACCTGCTGATGGCCCCGGACGCTCCCACCGACATGGACGGCTGGTCCATCACATTTACTTGGAATGGCCATACATACAAAAAGGCCGGCTATGATCGTTTTCCCTCCGGCTTAAAACGCGTCACGGGCTTTTTCCGTGCGCTTCCCTTCCCGAATGCACCCGAAAACGGATAAGAAAAGAGACGGCTTTTGCCGTCTCTTTTCTTATCCGTTGGTCCTCCCCGCGGCTTTACTCCGCTGCCAGCCGGCGGATCAGCGTCTGTTTGCCCCATCTCATTTCAGCAGTTCCCCGTATACCTCCGCCGGGATGATGAATTCCGGCATCCCCATGGAGCCGGGGGCAATGGTGTACTCGTCGAACACCAGCACCAGCTCTCCGTTCTTGTTGAAGTAGAAGTTCTGCTGCGGGTCAATGGCGGTGAATTCCTCTGGGAAATAGCTGACGGACGCGTCGGCAGCCATCCGCTCCTCCATCTGCCGCAGGACCTCGCCGGAGAGGACGGTCACATAATCCGCGTCCTCCCGGAACAGACCGCTGAGGGTCACCACCTGCCCGGTGGCCTTGTCGATGTGGTAGAAGCGGCTGAACTGGTAACCGCTGGCCCGGGTCTCCGTCGCGTCCACCCGCAGGGTGAACCAGGTGTCGCTGTCCGTCACCACCGCGCTGGTGACATCCAGGGACTCATAGCCCTCTCCCAGGGTCTCGCAGTCCCTTTGGAACTGTCCGATGAGCTGGTCCGTATAAGCCCGCACCTGGTCCGATACCTCCCGGGCCGCCGCGCTGCCGCCCAGCTCCGGGACGGTGACATCGGCGCTGCCGTGGCCGTCGTCGTAAGTCCAGGAGCGGAACGTCACCAGCTCCACGATGGCCCCCAGCACCGGCACCTCCGCCAGAGCGGCCGCCGCCGCGGGGGATGCGTTGGGCACCGCGATGAACAGAGCCAGCACGGCCGCCGCCACCTCCGCCCAGCGGGAGAAATGCCTCCGCTTCCCAGGCGCATCCTCCAATGCGGCACAGGTCCGGAAAACCCGGCCCGCGTAATCCTCCGGAATGGGGATGGGCTCCCGCCTTGCCCGTTCTCTTAAAATGTCATCAAACTCGTCAAATCGATCCATGTCACACCTCACTTGTCTTCCAGCAGCCGGCGCAGCTTTGCCCGCCCCCGGGACAGCCGGGTCTTCACCGCCGCCTCACTGATGCCCAGGGCACCGCTGATCTCCCGAATGGACAGGCCATCGTAATAGAACAGGGTGACCGCAGCACGGAGATCGCCGCTGAGGGCCATGACCGCCTGCCACAAGGTCAGCCGCTCCGTTTGGTCCTGGCTTTTGGCGGGCAGATACTCCGCCACATCCTCCAGGTCCACCGTGGGCCGCCGGCGGCGGCAGGTGTCATAGCACTTGTTCACCAGGATGCGCAGCAGCCAGGGCCGGAATTTATCCGTTTCCCGAAGACTCTCCCGCCGCTCGAAGGCGGTGCAGATGGCTTCCTGCACGGCGTCTTCGGCGTCCTCGTCGCTGCGGAGGATGGCCTTGGCGGTGTGAAACAGCGTCTCCTGGTTCTGGATGACCAGGGTGCTGAAGGTGTCTTGATCCAACTTGGCTTGCATCATGGCTGCGCGGCGCGCTCCTTTCCTTTCATAAGACCGGTCTGTAAGTTAAGATGCGTCGGCGGGGCAAAAGGTGACATGGAGCCGCAAGCTTTTTACCGGACGAAATTGGTCATGGTGCGGGCGTGGGTCTCGGGAGGGGGCAGGGTCTCCTTGGCAGCGGCCAGGGCCTTCACCGTCCAGGCCATATTGCGGCCCAGCTTGGCGGCCACCTCCATGCCCTCGGTATCCTGGACGCACTCGCCCTTTTCCGCTCCGTGGACAGCGCCCCAGTAGTCGGAGGTGACGATGATCATCTCCATGGCGTCCATGGTGCCCAGCAGCTGCTGATAGGTCTCCATGCCGCCGCTGCGGCGCAGGGTGCACAGGGCGCCGCCCACCTTGTGGTGGAGCTGATTGTCACCGCAGCCGGCGGCCAGCATCAGCCGGTCCAGCACGCACTTCATGCTGCCGGCAATACCACCGTGGTACACGGGGCTGGCCAGCAGGATGCCGTCGGCATCGATGCAGGCGGCGATGATGTCGTTGACCATGTCGTCGGTCTGGATGCAGCGCAGCGTCCCGTTGTCCAGACAGTGATAGCAGGCCAGGCAGGGGTGGACGTTAGCGCCGGGCTGGAACACCTGGAACTCCACGCCGGCGGCCTCCACTTCCTTGCGGACCGCCTCCAGGCAAAGGGTGGTGTTTCCGTTTTTGCGGGGACTTCCGTTGATGGCTACGATTTTCATGTAATTTCCCTCCAGTTTTATAGTTGGTTCCTGTTTTGATGATAGCAGGTCCCGCCGCCCATGGCAACCGCTCTTTTAAAAAGTGACGCTCCCGGCAAATCAGGGCTTTTTCTTCCGGGAAAAATGCTGTATAATAATATGGCAACACCGCACAAATGCATCGGCGGCGCTTTGCGGAAATTTTGCGCCATCCCTGCGTTGCAATTTTTTGAAATACGCCCAGTATTCCTGCAAAATTGCGCCTTTGGCTGACGTAAAATTTGCTCGCAAATCGCTCTTCTGCATGATGCGGTGTTGCCATATGTCTTAAATTTTGAAAACCGGAGGGAATCCCCTATGAACAACAACGAGATCCTTCTGCTGAAGCTGGGCGAGGTGGTCTTGAAGGGCTTGAACCGCAAGGCCTTTGAGGATAAGCTCATGAACAATGTCCGCCGCCGCCTGCGCCGCTGCGGCAGCTTCCAGGTGTATATCCGCCAGAGTACCATTTATGTGGAGCCCAACAGCGCCGAATGCGACATGGAGGAGGCCTATGCCGCCTGCCGCCAGGTGTTCGGCATCGCCGCCGTGGCCCGGGCCGTTCCCTGCGAAAAGACGGTGGAGGCCATCGTGGACACCGCCAGGCACTATTTGGCGGACGCTTTCGCCGCCGCCCGCAGCTTCAAGGTGGAGAGCAAGCGGGCCGACAAGACCTTCCGCCTCAACTCCATCCAGCTGAGCCAGGAGGTAGGTGGCTTGCTGGCGGAGGCCTTCCCCGCCGTGGCCGTGGACGTTCACGATCCGGACCTGACGGTGTACGTGGAGATCCGGGAGAAGTACGCCTACGTCCACGCCCCCTCCGTGCCCGGCGCCGGCGGACTGCCGGTGGGCATGGGCGGCACGGCGGTAAGCCTGCTCTCCGGCGGGCTGGACTCCCCCGTGTCCTCCTGGATGATGGCCCGCCGGGGCGTCCAGCTGGAGATGGCCCACTTTGTCTCTCCGCCCTACACCTCCCAGCAGGCCCTGGACAAGGTGCTGGAGCTGGCGCGGCTGCTGACGGCCTACTGCGGCCGCATGATCGTCCACGTCATCCCCTTCACGGAGATTCAGGAGGAGATCCGAAAAAATTGCCCGGAGGAGTATTTCACCCTCATCATGCGGCGGTTCATGATGCGCCTGGCGGAGGCCGTGGCCAAAAAGGCCAATGCCGGCGCCCTGGTCACCGGCGAGTCCCTGGGTCAGGTGGCAAGCCAGACCATGCTGGCCCTGGGCACCACGGAGGATGTCACCTCTCTGCCCGTCCTGCGCCCTCTCATCGGCATGGACAAGGTGGAGATCATCCGCATGGCCCGGGAGATCGGCACCTACGACACCTCCATCCTCCCCTATGAGGACTGCTGCACGGTGTTCACTCCCCGCCATCCCTGCACCCGTCCCCGGGTGGAGGATGTCCGGGCCGCCGAGGCCGCCCTGGATGTGGACGCCCTGGTGGCCAAGGCCCTGGCGGGCGAGACCTGGGTGCGGGTGAAGCCGTAAAAAATGGATATCTCCACTTCTCAATCTTCACTCTGATCTCCCAATCTGTCATTTGGAAGAAGGTATCACTATGTCTCACACTGCTGAGATCATCGCCGTGGGCACGGAGCTGCTCCTCGGCAACATCGTCAACACCAACGCCCGGGACATCTCCCAGGCCCTGTCCGCTGTGGGCATCAACGTCTTCTGGCACACGGTAGTGGGAGACAACCCGGCGCGGCTGCGCCAGGCGCTGGACATTGCCCGCCGCCGCTCGGACATCATCATCACCACCGGCGGCCTGGGCCCCACCTACGACGATTTGACAAAGCAGACCATCTGCGCCGCCTTTGACAGGCCCCTGGTGCTCCATTCGGATATCCTGGACACCATCCGGACCTATTTTGAGAAAAATGTCCACACGGCCATGCCGGACAACAACATCCAGCAGGCGGAGCTGCCGGAGGGCTGCACCGTGTTTGACAACCCCGTAGGCACAGCCCCCGGCTGCGCCTTCGAAAGCGGCGGCGTCCATGTGCTCATGCTGCCGGGGCCGCCCTTTGAGATGCTGACCATGCTGCGCCGCTGCGCCATTCCCTATCTCCGCCGGCTCTCCAGCGAGGTCATCGTCTCCCATGACATCATGACATTCGGCCTGGGGGAAAGCCCCATGGAGGAGCTGCTGCGGGAGAAAATGAGCCACATGGAGAATCCTTCCCTGGCCACCTACGCCAAGCCCAGTGAGGTCCGGCTCCGGGCCACCGCCAAGGCGGAGAGCCAGGAGGCCGCAGAGGCCATGCTTGCCCCCGTGGTGCGGGAGGTCACGGACTTTTTGGGGAACTATGTCTATGGTGTGGACGTGGAAAACCTGGAGTCTGTCTGCTCCCGGCTGCTGCGCCAGCGGCATTGGACCATGGCCACCGCCGAGAGCTGCACCGGCGGGCGGGTGGCGGAGCGGATCACCGCCCTGCCCGGCGCCTCCCAGGTGTACCGGGGCGGCGTGGTCAGCTACTGGACACAGGTGAAGGCGGACGTGCTGGGGGCGCCCCAGGCGCTGCTGGAGACCCACGGCGCCGTGTCCGCCGAGACGGCCCGGGCCATGGCCGAGGGCGCCCGGCGCGTCACCGGCGCGGACATCGCCGTGTCCGTCACCGGCGTGGCGGGCCCCGACCCGGACGAGCGGGGCGTGGCCGTGGGCATCGTGTACATCGGTCTTGCAGCGCCGGAGGGTACTTTCTGCCGCCGCTGCGACTTCGGCAGGCGCCGCCGGGACCGCATCCAGGACCTGGCGGCCAATCACGCTTTTGACGCGGTGCGGCGGTATCTCACGGGCCTCCCGGTGGAGACCTGGACCAAGTGATATCAAAATTCCCCGGAGCGCCGCGCTCCGGGGAATCGCTTTTATGCGCCTTCCTTTGCGGGAAGGTGGCGGTTGTTGTACCAGAAGGTCAGGCCCGCCATGCCGCAGATGATGAAATAGCCCAGGAAGCTGTACACGTCCGGCACATCGCCGAACATGAAAAAGCCCAGCAGGGCGGAGAAGATCACCTGGGAGTAGTC
>JAETPK010000085.1 GCA_021771265.1 Oscillospiraceae bacterium | reverse complement strand
TACTGTAACGGAGTGATGTAGATGCTATGGAAGCGGGGAAATCATAACCAAATACACCGGAATACCGAACAGATCAGCACAGATATTGCTGTGCGCACAGGTGGATTCTATTTCCATGAAAAGCCCGCTAATCCGGCCAACCAGTTGTTGTGTGTGGAGCCGCGCTATGAGGATTCTGATCCTGGGTTTCCGCAGTTCATGCGCTTGTGCGGCGCACAGATACTTTCTCAGTATTCCTTTGTACTGGAACATCTCGAGTCCTGCAAAGACTTCCCTGAGCTGGAGCACGCACCGTTTGCCGCTGCGTATCAGGCTCTTGGAGGGAATATTATCTGCCAGACAGCATCCACACTTTTGAGCGTATCAGAATACGACAGTCCTAAACTCCTGCAGCTGATTCCGGAGGACAGTCTGCTGCGATACAGATACTATGGATATGGGTACTACCAGGCACTATCAAAACCGAACTTTGCACAGTTGGAGAAGAGCCCGTTTGATGTGCGGATCTTCTGCCACGAACTGCATGATTATTTATTGATCGAAGTGTCTGGCGATGCACAGAGTTGCATCAACCAGATAAAAACACTCTGTGAAAAAGAGGGACGACAATTAACTCTTCAATAAATAGGTGGTTGACTTTACTGGACTGCCAATAAGAAATTTTGTAGCAGCGATTACTGATATATGCGATTTGGAAGGCTGAATTGTTTCTGACCATACGAAAAAGATAGCAATTAGACAGCACTGGGTGGGGGAAATCCTATCCGGTGCTGCCCTGTTCTATAGGGTGCTTTCGCCGTATTGGTCAGTGTATTGGTCGGCGCAAAAGTCAAATTTTGAAGCAAAGTTTTGAAACCATAAAATAAAGAAAAGTTCCTGATTTCTTGCGAAATCAGGAACTTTTTGGTGGAGACTACTGGGCTCGAACCAGTGACCTCCTGCGTGTGAAGCAGGCGCTCTAACCAGCTGAGCTAAGCCTCCATACGGATATTCGGTTTTAAAACCCACAAGACGCCGCGATGCCACAGCGTCTTATGGGATGGTGACCCGTACGGGATTCGAACCCATGTTACAGCCGTGAAAGGGCCGTGTCTTAACCACTTGACCAACGGGCCATTGGGGGGATTCCATGAAGCGCCACCAAGCGCTTCATGGAATTTGGTAGCGGCACCTGGATTTGAACCGGGGACACTGCGGGTATGAACCGCATGCTCTAGCCAACTGAGCTATGCCGCCAAATCAACGCCACAACGGGCACGAATTAATATAGCAGATGTGTCCGGTTTTGTCAATAATCTTTCTGAAAAAAATGAAAGGTTTTTTAAGAACCCTCAAAAACTGTGCTGCTGGCCAAAGCGAAAAGTGGGGGCGCCGCGTGCCCGACTGCGCCAGAGCATGGGGCACAGCCCGCTCCATACGGGCGGATTGTGCCGAGAACAGCCCCGGCCCGCATAGCTTTTTCGCGGTGTGGCCATAGAGGCCCGCAGGGAGGGGGGCTCTGCCGAAGCGCTTCGACAGAGCCGTCCTTGGCTTCACTGCGGACATTACAGAGACCCAGGCCTCTGCCGTATCTTTCGCACAAAACGGGAATGTCACGGCACGCCGGTCATTTCAAATGCTCCTCATATGTATGCAGGGTCCCCTCCGTCAGAAGGGACAACTTGTGGAGCCGCTCGTTCACCATGCCCCACATGCACATGGGCAGATGGTCCCGGTGACCCCGGTGGAGGGTCACACACTCAAAGCAGTTGCCATGATGGGGGCAGGCTTCCTGGCAGGGGCAGTGGTCGCCGGAGCGGCGTACCTGCTCCAGGAATTCCCGCTTGAGGGCTATGGCCTCCTCATGGTGGCCCTCCCGGTCCAGGTCGTTTTGGCGAATAGCCAGTTCGTTGCCGTCAATTTTCATGGATATGCTCCTTTCAAAAGATAAAGTGCTCCCCTTCCCGGGAGACGGGGATGACCATATCGGCTTGTGCCGGATGCTTCCGGCGGAACTGTGCTGTCAGGGCGAAGTCGCCCCATTGGTGCATGGGCAGGACCCGGCGGGGCCTGGCCAGCGTTAAAAAGTAGCTTAGGCCCCAATCGTAAGCATCCCCCAGCCGGGGGTCCAGGGGCACCATGGCAAGGTCCATCCGCCGGCCCCGGAGAGGTTCCAGATACCGCTTGAAGCTGACCTCCATATTCCGGTTCCAGGCTTTGTCCTCCCCCTCCCAGTGCCACCAGTGAAGGTCGCCGGCATGGTAGATGGTCTGACCGCCGGCGGTGACCAAAAAGGCCACCCCCTCGTCGGTGGAGGGCAGAGTCTCCACCCGGACGCCGGACAGGGGCTCCGCTGCTTCATTCCCACCCAGGGAAAAGCAATGTCCGGCGGTCTCATCCGACAGGCCCCAGTTGGCCCGGTTCCGTTCCGACAGGCGGATGTCCTTGCCCAGCAGAAACCGGACGGGACGAGAACCGTCGTCCAGCCCGAAGATCTCCGGCTTGAAGTGGTCCTCGTGGCGGTGGCTGGCGAACACCAGCAGGGGCTTTTCCGGCGGCAGAGGGGGCAGGCCGCCCTTCCACCAGTCAAAGAGGAGACAAAGTTCCTCCAGCTCCACCAAAAAGCCGCTGTGGGCCAGAAATGTCACCCGCATCACAGAAATTTCACCGCCGTGCCGTAGGCCACCACCTCGGCGGCCCCCTGCATCACGGAGGAAGAGGCGTACCGGGCGCCCACGATGGCGTCGGCGCCCAGGGCCTCCGCCGCGTCCACCATGCGCTTGGTGGCGATCTGGCGGGCCTCGTTGAGCATCTCCGTGTAGCCCACGATCTCACCGCCTACCAGGCCTTTCATGCCGGCCATAAAATCACGGCCGAAATTTTTGCTGTATACCACCGTTCCCTTGACGATGTCCAGCGGTTCATAGCTCTGTCCGGGAATGGTTTCGATGGTCAGGATCTTCATGGTTCTTCGTCCTCCTCGTTTTCGTGTTCCGCTTCTTCCCACTGCTCTTCCCAGGCCTCCTGCTGGTCGATCCGCCGCAGCTTTGTCCGCAGACCGATGGCCATGGCGGGCAGCAGCAGAATATACAAAAGCGCCATGCTGGGCATCATCCGGGCCAGGATGCCCTCTGGGAAAAAGGTGCGCTGGGCCCAAATGGTCACAACAGCGGCAGCCACCAGCACAATGGCGCAGGCGGCAGTGGTCTTGATGGCGGCCCGGCGCCGCAGTTTTCTGCGGTCAGTATTGTTTTGCGTCATCTTCTTCTCCTTTTTGGATCTCCCGGATCCGCTGGACCAGGGCGATGATCACGCCCAGGGCCACGGCGGCGGGGATGGCGATGAACAGCGCCAGCAGCGGCAGCGGCGGCGCCCCGGCGGGGTCTGTTTCAAAGGCCCAGAGGAACAGCCAGATGAGTCCGGCCATCAGAAGAGCCATGAAAACCGTGACGATCACCGGCGCCGCGTAGCGTCTGCGCTTCATGTCCTGTTTTTGCTTGTCCATAAACGTGGTACCCTCCTGTTCCAGCCGCTCCATCCGCTCCAGAAGCGCCAGGGCGTCCAGATGCTCCAGATTTTCCCGGCAGTCCGTGAGGCCGGAGCAGAGGCGGATGGCCTCCTGAATGTTGCTTTGATCCCGCTCCAGCGTCACCAGGTGGCGGCGCATACCGTCCCCCACCGTGTGGACGCCGTCCAGCATCCGGCGGATGTCCTCCAGCGGCACGCCCAGCTTCCGCATGAGCTTGATGCGCCGCAGGGCCTCTACCTCCGCCTCGCCGTAGTCCCGGTAGCCATTTTCGCTGTTTCGCCGGGGGCAGAGCAGACCCTCCGCCTCGTAAAAGCGGATGTTCTTTTTCGTGATGCCCACCAGGGCCTCCACTTCGTTGATCTTCAAGGGGTCACCTCCCTTTCCGGAGACATGGTATACCTTCCAGAAAGGGGAAGGTCAAGAGGTTTTTGAAAAAAGTGAAAGGAGGGGTGGGAACCGCTCCCGCCTTATGGTATAATCATACCATGGAACAACAAGAGCTGACAATGGAAAATATATTTACCCGGCTGCCGGCGGTGCTTCTGCCCTGGTACCGGGCCAATGCCAGGGACCTGCCCTGGCGGAAGACGGAGGACCCCTACCGCATCTGGGTGTCGGAGATCATGCTCCAGCAGACCCGTGTGGCGGCGGTCCTTGGTTACTATGCCCGTTTTTTGACGGCCTTCCCCACGGTGGAAGCTTTGGCGGAAGCGCCGGAGGACCGGCTCATGAAGCTGTGGGAGGGCCTGGGCTATTACAGCCGGGCCCGGAATCTCCAGAAGGCGGCCCGGCGCGTTGTGGAGCTGGGCGGATTCCCGGACACCTACGAGGGCCTGCTGGCCCTGCCGGGCATCGGAGACTATACCGCCAGCGCCATCGCCTCGGCGGCCTTTGGGGCACGGGAGGCGGCGGTGGACGGCAACGTGCTGCGGGTGGCCACCCGGCTGACAGACTGCCATGACGATATCGGGGACCCGAAAACAAAACAGACCGTCCGGGCCTGGGTCCAGGGGGACATGCCCCATGAGGCGGCGGACATCCAGGTGTTCAACCAGGCCATGATGGAGCTGGGAGCCACCGTGTGCGTACCAAACGGCCCGCCCAAGTGCGAGGTGTGCCCTGCGGCGGCGCTGTGCCTGGGGCGTGCCCGGGGCACGGCGGAAGCGCTGCCGGTAAAGGCGGCGAAAAAGGCCCGGCGTGTGGAGGAAAAGACGGTGTTCCTCCTTCTGCGGGAGGGAAGAGTCGCCCTGCGGCACCGTCCCGGAACAGGCCTTTTGGCGGGCCTGTGGGAGTTTCCCAACGTGGAGGGCGCTCTGGACGAAACTGCAGCGCCAGCGACAGTGGCCGCCTGGGGGCTGGAGGCGAAAGCGTGGAAAAACAAACTGACGGCCAAGCACATCTTCACCCATGTGGAGTGGCACATGACGGGGTATACTCTGGAGGTGGCCGGAGACGGTCCCGAAGAATTTGAATGGGTGGATTCGGACGGCCTGGCGGCCCACGCGGTGCCCTCGGCCTTTGCCAAATACTGTGCCGAGGCACAGCGGCAGCTGGAGGAATCGTAGGTGCGGATACTGTTTTTTGTTGCCTTGGGCAGGCTGTGGCAGCGGCTCCGGACATGGAGAAACCACCGGAAGCTGGTGGCACAGCTGAAAGAGATGGGCGTTTACGGCGGGACGGTGGATACCGGGAAAGCACGGAAAAAAGCGGCGAGACCCATGGAAATTTCCACGGAGCCGGACCGTCCGGTGCCATTTGGATACAAAACGAGCTGGGCGGCCATCCGCGGTGAGGACCCGGAGCGGGTCATCGCGGCACTGAGGCCCCGGAGCCGCCGGCCTGCAAACTGGTCCACGGGTCTGGCCGCGGCATACGCGGAGCCCTCCGGTGTGTTTGTTTCACCCTGCCTGGACGGGTTTGTGCTGGTGATCGGGAGACACCCGCCTTTTGCGCGGATAGAACGAGACCAGTTTTCGGAGATCCAGACCTTTAACAGCCACAGGGTCAGCAGCTGTTACGGCTGGGAAAAATATGTGGCTGGTGAATGTGTGCGGCTCTATGCATACGAGGATTCCTATGTGGAGGAGGCTGGCTCCCTGACCCCGGAGGAGCTGGCCCTGGGCTTTGACCGCTTTTCAAAGGCGGGACAGGCGGAAGATGGCGGGGATGCCCCCGATGAGGAGGATGTTCTCCATATCGCCGCCGCCTGGGGCGTGGATCCTCGATTTGAAAAAACGGACTATCCGCCTTCTGCCGGGTGGCTTTGTACTGTGTGAAAGGAGAACGACATGGGACTGCTGGTGGGACTGCCTTTGCGGCTGTTTCACATCGTATTCGTGCTTCTGCGGTTTTTGTGGCCGCTGGTGGTGCTGTGGCTGGCGCGGCAGCTGCTGCTGGCGGTGCGCCGCCGCCGGGAGGAGGGCCCCGCGGTGCATCAGGCACCCAAGGAGCCGGAGTTTGACGGCCCGGTATACACCGTGGACTACGAGGATGTACAGGACGAGGACCCGCCCGGGGAGGAAACGTGAGATGGAGCTTTTGAACCTTCTTTTGGTGGCGGCGCTTCTGCTTTTGCTGCGGAAGCTGGTGTGGTGCCTGCGGTGGCTGTGGTGCTACTACCACAGCCAGGAGACCCCGGCGCCCATTTCCTTCTTCCACCGCCGCACGGGGGAGACCTTCGACGGGCACATACAAAGACGGGACAAGGAGGAGTGACAATGCCGTTTTGGAAAAAAGGCGAGGATCCATGGGACTTGGACCCGGCGAAACGGCGGGAGCTGATAGCGCGGGAGACAGAGGAACAGGGGAGGAACAGGGGCCTGCTGGATCAGCTACAGGACTGGAACGAGGAGCGAAAAGCGGAGAAGGCCCGGAAACTGGCGGAGAGCGTCCCGGACCCCATTCCCTGCCCCTGGTGCGGGAACATAATGGAAGCCAGATTTCTCTGGGGCGGCAGCGTCTATTTGGCAAAGGAAAGGCCGGGCCTTTTTTCCGGCGGCCTGTTTGACGAAAAATGGAATTTTTTGGATGAAGGAGATCTGATCTCCGGCAGCTACAAGACCGTGTGGTATTGCAAAGACTGCCGGAAGCTGGCGGCGGACCTGCCGCCGGAGCCGTACGGCCTGACGGCTGAAGCGGCCCCGGAGCAAACCCGGGAAGAACAAAGAGAGGGAGAACAGTAACCAATGGCACAGCTTTATTTCAAATACGGAGCCATGGGCTCCAGCAAAACAGCCAATGCCCTGATGACCCGCTTCAACTACGAGGAGCGGGGCCAGCAGACGCTGCTGGTAAAGCCCCGGCTGGACACCCGGGACGGGGACCACATGGTGGTGTCCCGCATCGGGCTGAAATACCCCTGTATTTATTTTGACGAGCTGCAGACGCTCACCATCATGGAGCTGCAGCAAAACGCCTGCATCATCGTGGACGAGGCCCAGTTTTTGACCAAGGAGGAGGTCATGTACCTGGTGTACATCGTGGATGACCTGGGCATCCCTGTCATCTGTTACGGCCTGCGGGCGGACTTCAAGGGAGACCTGTTTCCCGGCAGCGAGGCTCTTTTGGTCATGGCGGACAAACTGGAGGAGGTCAAGACCATCTGCTGGTGCGGCAAAAAGGCTATTTTCAACGCCCGGTTCGACGTCAATGGCAAGGTCCTGAAGGAAGGCGCCCAGGTGGTGCTGGGGGCCAACGACCAGTACATCGGCCTTTGCCGCAAGCACTGGCGGGCCGGCGACCTGGGCCCGGACTTTGAAGTGGGGCGCCTATGATCTGCACGCTTTGCCCCCGGAACTGCCGGGCGGAACGGACGGACGCCAAGGCCGGCGGCTTCTGCCGGGAGCCTGCCGTGCCCGTGGCGGCCCGGGCCATGCTCCACCAGTGGGAGGAGCCCTGCCTTGTGGGGGAGAAGGGCGCCGGCACCGTGTTTTTCACCGGCTGCAACCTCCGCTGCTGCTTCTGTCAGAATCACCCCATCTCCCAGCAGGGCCTGGGCCGGCCCATTACGGCGGCGAGGCTGCGGGACATTTTCCGGGAGCTCATCGACCAAGGCGCCGCCTGCATCGACCTGGTGACCCCCACCCACTTCACCCCCGTCATTCTGGAGGCCCTGGGGGACGAGGCGTGGCCGGTGCCGGTGGTGTGGAACAGCGGGGGATACGAAAAGCCTGAAACGCTGCGGCTGCTGGAGGGGAAGGTCCAGGTGTATTTGCCGGACCTGAAATACGCCCTGCCGGGCCCGGCGAAAAAATACTCGGCGGCGGAGGACTACTTTGACTGGGCGGCGCCGTCCATTTTGGAGATGTTCCGCCAGACGGGACCGTACCAAATGGAAAACGGCCGCCTGACGTGGGGCGTCCTCATCCGGCACCTGCTGCTGCCGGGAGAGCTGGAAAATACGAGGGCGGTCATCGACTGGGTGGCTGACACCTTCCGTCCCGGCGACGTGCTGTTTTCCCTCATGAGCCAGTACACCCCCCAGCCCGGCGCCGAGGGGAACCTGGCCCGCCACGTGAC
>JAETPK010000084.1 GCA_021771265.1 Oscillospiraceae bacterium | reverse complement strand
TGGAACGCGGCGTGCGGCCCCGCCGCTTAAGGCCCGGTGCCCAGGGAAGCACACCGCCAGCCTGTCTCCGTCAGATACAGGTATCCGCAGCGGCCGTAGGACAGGGCGTCCTCCGGAGCCTCGCCGTATGTGCCGTCGTATTCCCCGGTATTGCCCGCCATGCTCCACTGCATCGACACGGGATTCTCCGGGACGAAAATGCCGGTGTACCAGAACAGGAACCAAGGCTCATCCTGGATGGGGGCGGGAGGCTCCCAGTCCGAGGCCTCGATAATGGTGTCCGGCAGATGGACATCCGCCGCCCGGACATAGGTGTTGGCATATTTGCTGCCCCGGGTGACCCGGAGTGAGGTGCCTTCATACTGATCCACCCAGGCCTGGGCGATCTCCAGGCGGTCCTGGCCCTGATCCGGGATGACGATCTCCGCCGTCATGGCCCGCCACTCCATCTCATCATACCAGATGCGGATCATGGAGAACATATCCGTGGCGAACACATCGTCCGCCTGACTGTTGACCGCCTGATACCAGACGGCGGTGTCGTTCTGGGTGCAGCAGACCAGGTCTGAGCCGGCCCAGAACTGGAACGCCAAAGTGCCGTCGCCGGATTCGATGACCAGGGTGTCGGCACCGGCGGGCGGTCGGGCGCCGGTGGAGACCGTCCAGTCGTAATCCTGAACAGCGCAGAGGACCCGCTGACGGCTGTTGCCTGTGCGGGGAGCGCCGGTATACCGGCCGCCGCCCCCGCTGGCGGTGGTCAGCGTCATGGATATGCGCTCGCTGGTTTCCAGGCTTTCCAAAAGCGGCTTTACATCCAGGGTGCCATGCAGTGCCGCCTGCAGCAGCCCATAGGCGCTCTGCCCCTGCTCCGTCAGGTCCCGTAGCGTCCAGCCAAGTGTCTGCAAAGCCTCCTGCAGGTAGCTCTGCTCCTCCTGTCCGCCGCTCTGGAAGGAAGCCAGCGCGGAAAACACGGCGGTCTGCTGGGTCTCGGGATATGCCGCCATTTCATTGAGAAATCTGGCCGGCGACAGGTAGAACAGCACCAGCAGGTCCCTTGCGGGAATGTCCGACGGCGGCAGCAGGCCGTTTACCAGCAGTGTCCGGCAGAGGCTGGCCCGGTAGGCGGGACTGTCAATGCTGCAATCTCCGTCGATCCTGCTGTCCAGCCGGAGCCGGGTGCCGTCTTCCCTGAGCTGATACACCAGATAGGGACTTTCCTCCGCATAGAGACCGCCCACCCAGCCGTCTTCCTGAAGATACATGCCGCCCGCCAGCATGACGGTGGATGGCTCCGCGGAGTGGAACTGGTAACCCAGGCCATAGACCTCAATGGTCAGGTCTCCAAACTCAGTGTAAGTGTCGATTTTGGAGAGGGAGGAGACCCGCCAGTCCTCATAATTGTAGTCCCATTGGCCGCGTTTCGTCTCCTCATAAGCCGCCTGGGCCTGGGCCTTTCCATCGGCCAGCACCTGCTCCGGGATGCCGCTGCGCAGAACGCTGGCCGCCGCGTGATCTTCCGTTTCCTCCAAATCGTCGTACACCAGCAGCTGTTCTCCGTCATAATAGACGTATCGCAGGAAATCCGCCTGGGCGCCTTCGCCCCACGCCGGCATATCCACAAAGCCCCTGACCATCAGACACCGGCTGTCGGCGTCCAGAATGCTGTAGTCCCACCAGGTCATCTCCGGCCAGTTGGCCTGCAGGAGGGCGGTGATGTCCGCTTCATACAGCTGGCCGTCCCGCTGGAAGAACAGCTGATTATCCTCGTTGATGAGCTCATTGGCGCCGTCGCCGTCCAGGTCGATGATCCGTCCATTCAGCCCGTGGGTGTGGGCCAGCAGAACGGGGGTTTGGCTGTCCTCAAAATAGAAGTAATCCGTAAAAGTCGTCCAGGAGCGCTCGCTCAGCTGGCCTCTGTAAGAGACCTGCCAGCCGTTATGACCGAAGAGGTCTTTAAAAAAGAAGGTATTGATCGTGCTCTCGCCGTCCGCGATGGAGTTACCCTCCGGGAAGGTGAAGAAGCGGCCAACGTCCCAGACGGACATACCATCCCGCCCCGCGGCTGCATCGAAAACCAGGGCGGCGTAGAGATTGCCGTCGGTGGAGAGATAGATGCGGACCGATACCTCCGAACCGTCTTCCGCGTCGATTATCCAGCCGTCGCCCCGCGTTTCACAGTCATCCTGGCGGCGATCCAGAGACATCCGCGAAGGTTCATAGGGCTCCAGGTCCGTCAGGGGAATGGTCAGCACCGGGTCGCCCTCCGGGTACACCGTGGGGATGGATGGCTTTTCACTGGGCTGGTTGGAGACAAACCAATAGCTGCCGTCCGGCTGCGCCTTTAAAGTGACGCACAGCCAGTCGATTCCCGAATACCATGCGCTGCTGTCAGGATAGTAGAGCCGCACCACATCGCCTTCCCGCTCTCCGGCGGCGATATGGACGCTGTGGAAATAGTTGGTGTCGCCGTGGGTGTGATAATAGGCGCCGTACTGTTCCAGATAAGTGAAGTTTTCCAGCCCGATTTGATTTGTCTGCTCCAGCGCCAGGCCTGTATTTTCCAGCAGCACGCTGTTGATGGCGGAGACGGACAATTTATCAGTGGGGCAGATCTGCCCCCCCTCCGCGTCAAAGTTACCTACCAGCGGCAATTCTTCGTCGCCGGCAACCTCGCCCGTCCCCGTGCCGCAGTAGAACAGCTCATAGAGGTCGATATCCTCCGGACGCTCATACAGGGAGGTTAGGAACTGGTTGTGGATGTTGACACCCACCTCATTGTTCACAGTGTCGTTGTTGAAGAACTCCTCGTTGAAATACGCCAGCTCTTCGCCATTCAAGGCGACGACATCGCTTAGCAGATGATCCGGCCGCCGGCAGAGCTGGTGGGAGACGAAGTGATAAGGGAATCCATCCGTGAATTCGCCGGGGACCTCCCGCAGCGTCAGGCAGGCCCAGCCCTCCGCGAATTCGCCGCCCAGGTACATCCCGTCGGCCCGATAGTAGAGCCGCGTGAGATCACCCTCCCGCTCTCCGGCGGCAAAGGTGACGTTGACGATAGCGTTGGTGTCGCTGTGGAAATGGTAATAGGTGTCATACTCCGGCAGATAGAGGAACTTCTCCAATCCTGTTTGGTGGGTCTGCTCCAATGTCAGGCCCGTGTTTTCCAAGAGGACCGCGTTGATATTTTCACGGCTGGAAGCCGTCAGGTCCAATTCCATTTCCGTGAAGGAGCGGTGGGTGAGGGCCGCCGCCTGCCGCAGCTCCGATTCGTTCACAGTTTCCGGCAATCCGGTTCCGCAGTAAAACAGTTCAAAAAGGTCGATGTCCTCCGGCCGTTCGTACAGGGAGGTGAGGAACTGGCGGCGCAGGAAAGCCGACTCACCGGAAAATTCCTGGTTGAAATAAGCCACCTCCTCGCCGGTAAGGGCCCGGTCCTGATCTGCGTTTTCCGCCGCCCCGGTAAAGGTGGCGGCGCACACCGCCGCCGCCAGGGCCAGCACCAGAAACAGCGCCGCTGTCCGTGTCTGGCGGTTTTCCGCGATGCGGGTGATGCGGTCCTTCAGCTGCCGCTTTCCCGCCGTCATGGTGGTGGCCGTCAGCACGGGACTGGCGGGGGCCTTCTGCACGGGGATGAGGGAGAGCAGGGTCTGGCCGTAGGCGATGCGCTGGCTGCTGTCCAGGCGCCGCAGGGCGCCTTCATCGCAGGCCAGCTCGCAGTCGGTGCGGGAGACGATGGCCGCCGCCCACACCAGCGGGTCGAACCAGTACACCGCCAGACACACGCACCGCAGCAGGCTCCACAGGGGGTCCAGGTGGCGGGCATGGGTGGTCTCGTGGGCGATGACGTGGTGCAGCCGCTCCGGGGTCTCCACGGCGGCGGGTGTCAGGTAAATGGCGGGCCGGAACAGTCCGAACAGGCAGGGGGAGGGAAGCCCGGACTCCACCAGATAGATGGGATGCCCGCAGTTTTCAACGCTGTAAGGTATTCTGACTTTATGAAGCCTTCGCCAGAAGCGGAGATTGGAAATGACCAGCCAGAAGGCCATGACGGCGATGCCCGCATACCAGATGGATGTCAGAAGCGTGTTCAGGGGCAGTGCCTTGGCATACCACGTGATGGTCCCGTTCTCTGCCGTGATGGCAGCGTCCGCGGATTGGCCCTGTACCGTATAATCACGCTCTGTGACCGTCTCGGAACGTCTGTCCCGCACCACCACGGCGGGGGTGGAGCCATCCGGCGGCAGGAGGGCGCTTCTTGAAAGCTCCCCCTGCGCCACGGGAGTCAAATAGACGGAGACGCTGCCCACCTGCTGGGAGACCGCGGTCCTTGCCGGCTCCGAGACGGTCAGCACATTGTGGGCCAGCCCCGGCAGGCTCACCGGCACCAGCAGCCGCACCAGCACCAACCCCCACAGGGCGTACTGCACCCGGCGGGAGATGGTATTACGGAACGCCCGCCGCAGGACCAGCAGCGCCAGGATCAGCACGGAGGACGTGATGAGAACATCCTTCATTTCCCGTCACCTCCCGCCTTTTCCAGGATCGCGGACAGGTCCGCGATGTCGGCCTCCGTCAGGGCATGGCTTTCCACCATGGCGCTCATCATCAGCCCCAGGCTGCCGCCGTAGACCTTGGAGAGAAAGCTCTCCGTCTCCGCCAGAGCGGCGTCCCCCCGGCCAATGACGGGGAAATACCGCTTGGCCCGTTCGCCCTCCTCATGTCGGACGGCGTCCTTGGTCTCCAGACGGGAGAGCATGGTGATGACGGTATTCTTACTCCAGCCGGTTTCCTCTCTCAAAGCTGCCGTCAGCTCCATGATGGTCATGGGGGCGCGGTCCCACAGGCGGTTCATCAGCTTCCACTCACTGTCAGATAAATTCATGCGCATACAGTCACCTCCAAACAGGTATACGATTGTCTACCTGAAATGTAACAGAGAGGTAGACGTTTGTCAACCACAAAAGAGTTACAAAAAATGACGGAACGGAGCATGCTCCGTTCCGTTTGCTGTTTAGTCGGCTTTCTTCTGAATCCACCTCTGTATCAGCCGGTCCAGAGAATCAGCCAGCTTCTGGATCAGCATTCCGGCAATACCGATGGCCCAAGCCAGAAACGGTGAGTAGAAGACGGTCAGATAGAGAGGGGTGCTGGCCAGACGCTGAATCTCTCCGTCCCTGTCCGCATAAAGGCTATTGAGAAAGGCGAAATAGTGGGCACTGCCGGACGCTTCTTCAGCTTCGGCTGTACGAAAATCCGCTTCCGTGCCCAGATACTCCGTTCCACGGGGGCCGCAGAACCAAAATTCCCGGCATTCTTTGCCCTCGTTGTATTGCTGGAAGCAGTACCAGTTGTCATCGAAAAGAACCGCTGTGCCCTGCGTCTGCATCCGGAAATTCCCGCTGGCGTCATAGATAGCGCTGTTTTCCACCCGGCCCCGGTAAGCGCCGTTCTGCTCATCAAAGCGGTACAGAACATGATTCCGGCCTTCAATGAAAATGCCAAGATCCTCAACTACGGCAAAGTCGGCCTGCCCGTTCTGAAAGCGGCTGCCCCGGACGCAGAACAGAAAGTCGCCGTTCTCCGTATAGACGTTGACTGAGCAGAGTTCCTCATTAAATAAATAAATTTTTCCATTTTCTGTCTGGAGTCGACCGCCGCAGATGGGCTGTGGTTCCGTCAATGTCTGTGTATAGTCATAGGAGGAGGTGCCATGCTGAGGCCCCAGGAGAAAGGAAACGACGCCCAGCAAGAACAGCAGGCCCCCCAGCAGGCGAAGCAGATTGACAAGCGCCGGACGGATGAAACGGCTCATAGACCTCCCCCTTTCTAAAAGAACTCTTGTTCCAGTTTAACATGATCGGCAATAGAGGACAAGCCGGAAACTCTGGCTGCCCGCGGAAAAGAGAGACTTCTTTTGGGTTGACCCCGCTGCTGTTTTGCCGTACAATAAACTGCAAATGCAGAAAACAGGAAAGAAAACTGGTGAACATATGACTGACTTCAATGAACGCTACATCGCTGCCAGGCGGGCCGTCATCGCCCGGGACCTGTCCAGGCTGAACCCCATGCAGCGCAAGGCTGCCATGACCACGGAGGGACCGCTGCTGCTGCTGGCGGGCGCGGGCAGCGGCAAGACCACGGTGCTGATCCAGCGGGTGTACAACCTCTTGACCTACGGCCGGGGCAGCGATTCGGATTTCGTGCCGGCGTGGGCCACGGAGGAGGACCTGGCCTTTTTGGAAAACTTCCCGGACCGGCCGGATGACCTGGAGGCGGACCGGGCACGCCGCCTCTGCGCCGTGGATGTGCCCCGTCCCTGGGAGATCATCGCCATCACCTTTACCAACAAGGCGGCGGGAGAGCTGAAGGACCGCCTGGCCGCCCGGCTGGGGCCTATGGCCAATGATGTCTGGGCCTCCACGTTCCACTCCGCCTGCGTCCGCATCCTGCGGCGGGACATCGACCGCATCGGCTTTGACAAGGACTTCACCATTTACGATACCGATGACGCCAAGCGGGTCATCAAGGACATCGTGAAGGAGCAGAACCTGGACGAAAAGTCCTTCCAGCCCAAGAGCATCCTCACCATCATCAGCGGCGCCAAGGACAAGTACCAGAGTCCGGAGGACTTTGCCAAGGCCCATTCCTCGGAAAACGACTGGAAAATGAGCCGCATCGCCAAGGTGTACGCCGCCTATGAAAAAAAGCTCCGGGCCGCCAACGCCCTGGACTTCGATGACATCATTTACCACACCGTGACCCTGCTGCAGCGGGAGCCGGAGGTGCTGGCCTATTACCAGAACAAGTTCCGCTATGTGCTGGTGGACGAGTACCAGGACACCAACCATTTGCAGTACCTGCTGACCTCGCTTCTGGCCGGCGGGCGGAAAAACCTCTGCGTGGTGGGCGACGATGACCAGTCCATCTACCGTTTCCGGGGCGCCAATATCGAAAACATCCTGCATTTCGAGCAGCAGTATCCCACTGCCCGGACCATCCGCCTGGAGCAGAACTACCGCTCCACCCAAAATATTCTGGACGCTGCCAACGCCGTCATCAAAAACAACGCCGGCCGCAAGGGCAAGACTCTCTGGACCGACAACGGCGCCGGAGAGACCGTCACCGTCAAGACCAACTTCAATGAGAGCGACGAGGCCAACTATGTGGTGGGGGACATCCTCATGGGGGTGAACCGGGGCCGGAACTTCCGGGACACGGCGGTGCTCTACCGCATGAACGCCCAGTCCAACGCCTTGGAATACGCCATGAAGCGCAACGGCATCCCCTATAAAGTGGTGGGCGGCATGAAGTTCTTCGACCGTGCCGAGGTGAAGGACATGCTGGCCTATCTGTGTGTGCTGAATAACCCCATGGACGACCTGCGCCTGCGGCGCGTCATCAACAACCCGCCCAGAGGCATCGGCGCCACGACGCTGGACAAGGTGGCCGCGCTGGCGGAGGGGCAGGGCGTCTCCCTGTATGAGATCATCCGCAACGCGGACCTGTTCCCGGAGCTGAAAAGCGCCGGCGCCAAGCTCCTGAAATTCGCGGACCTCATCGACGGTCTCCGCCGTCAGGGGGCGGAGCTGGCCCTGCCGGAGTTTTACGACGCCGTCTGCGACCAGACCGGCTATGTGAAGGCCCTGGAGGACAAAAACGACATGGAGAGCCGGGGGCGCATTGAAAACGTGCAGGAGCTGAAGTCCAACATTCTGGGCTTTTTGGAGCAGGACCCGGAGGATGCCACCCTGTCCGGCTTCCTCAACGAGATCGCCCTGTACACGGACCTGGACAGCGTGGAGGCCGATGACAACTGCGTCACCATGATGACCATCCACTCCGCCAAGGGCCTGGAATTCCCGGTGGTGTACGTGGTGGGCATGGAGGAGGGCATCTTCCCCGGCTCCTCCGCCCAGTATGACCAGGAGGAGCTGGAGGAGGAGCGGCGCCTGTGCTACGTGGCCATGACCCGCGCCAAGGAGAAGCTGACCCTTACCAATTGCCGCCAGCGGATGCTGTACGGCCGCACCAGCGCCAACCGGGCCTCCCGCTTTCTGGAAGAGATCCCGGAGGATAACATGCACTGGGAGAGCAAGCCGGAGCCGAGATTCGGCGGCATGGAGCACGACGCCACCTTCGGCGGCGACCACTGGGAGGGCGGCTCACTTGGGAGCGCTTACACCGGCGGCTCCGCTTACGGCAGCTACGCGCCCCGTCCCGCCCGCCCCGCCACGGGCATCTACACCAGCGGCGGCCCCCGGGAAAACGGCAGCGTCCATGCCTACCGGGCGGAGCAGGCGCCCCGGCAGCGTCTTCTGGCCTCCACCCAGAGAAGCGCGGCGTCTGCCGC
>JAETPK010000083.1 GCA_021771265.1 Oscillospiraceae bacterium | reverse complement strand
AAACGAAAGACACCCCTCCTGGGTTTCTTTCGTAACTATCTTCCTTCCCGTTTTCCAAAGTTTTTACCCTTTTTGAAAGCCACGCCCCGCCTCCGGCAAGCTGCCGGAGGCGGGGCGTTCTCTTATGCGCTTATACAGTTGTGCAGTTTGTTCCGTTGCGCTCGGCTCAGACTTCCTCTTCCCGCTTCTTGCGGCCCAGGACAGCCGTGACCGCCAGGCCGCTGCCGGACAGGCCGGTCAGGGCCAGCCACAGAGCGGACATATCGCCGGTCTTGGGGACCTCCGCCAGGGGGACCTCTCCCTCAGGCAGCTCCTCTTCGGGCAGCTCCGTCAGGGGAACGTCCTCCTCGGGCAGCTCCGTGGTGGGCGTTTCGGGATCGGGGACCTCCACGGGGCGGCGGGGCTCGTCATCATCGTCATCGTCGTCTCTGTCGGGCCGGCTGTTGCGGGCAAAGCTCCACACGCCGGTGAGCTCCACGTCCTCCCGGACGTTCTCCACCACGGTCACGATCTCGCCGTCCAGCATCCAGCCCTCGAAGGTGAAGGTGCCGGAAACGCCGTTCAGTCTGCCGCTCTGGCTGCCGGGCACAGCGGCCACACTGTAATCATCGCCCTCAGTGACCTGGGCGCTGCCCGGGACGGTATAGCCGTCAGGCACATCGCCGCTGACCGCATAGCTGGCCGTGTACTTGGGAGGCACGGGGTCGGCGGTGAAGGTCCACTCACCTACCAGCTCCACGTTGCCCTGGATATTCTCCAAAACCCCGTTGACCTTCTCGTTTTCCAGCTTCCAGCCGGTGAAGACATAGGTGCCGGAAACGCCGTTCAGTTCGCCCCGCTGGTCCGCGGGCACATCCGCCACGGAGCATCTGCCGCCCTCATACACGGTGGTGCCGTCCGGCTTGGTATAGCCGTCAGGCACATCGCCGGTGACGGTGTAAGTGACGGTATAGGAAGACTTGGCCCGGAAGGTCCACACGCCTGCCAGCTCCACGTTGCCCTGGATATTCTCCAAAACCCCGTTGACCTTCTCGTTTTCCAGCTTCCAGCCGGTGAAGACGTAGGTGCCGGGAACGCCGTTCAGTTCGCCCACCTGGTTTTCGGGAACGTCCTCCACGGTATATTTGCCGCCCCGCAAGACCTCAATGCTCTCCGGCATCTCGTAATCCGCGGGCACATCGCCGCGGACAACATAGGTGATGACGCAGTACTTGTCGTGAGCGGCCTTCAGAGCAATGGTGCCGGTGAAGGGCTCGGAAGTCGTGGCATACTCTTTGTAGTACTCGCCGCTCACCCAATTGATAACAGGCTTGCCATTTTCACCCTCACCAACCACAGGGGTCTTGTATTTTGCGGCCCAGCGATGCCGTGTGGAGGCATTCTCATAACCGTCATAATACCAGCTGGTGATTTCCTTTTCGTCAGAGCTCAGGATCTTACCGCCAGCCATGGCAGCCACTGCCGGCAGCGTCAGGGTGCAGCCACTGCCTGTGTACACATCATCGCCCATGGTCTTGGCATTGTTGTTATACAGGATCGCGCCGTCGGCCACAGTGACCTTAACATCCTTGGAGGCCATGATACCGCCGCCATTGGTTTTGGAGGTATTGCCGCTGATCTCAACACCAGCCGCCACAGTCAGGCTCTTATCCGGGTCCTTGACTTTATTGACATTGTCGATATAAATACCGCCGCCGCCATTTGCCGCCGTATTGTTCACGACCTGGCCGCCCTTGATTTGGAGACCGCCCCAGTTTTCGCTGTAAATACCGCCGCCATTGCCGCCCGTGGCCTCATTTCCAGAGATCGCGCCGCCGTTCATGGAAAACCGGGAGCCATTGCCCACCAGGTACACGCCGCCGCCCCTCCTGGCGGTATTGCCGGAGATCTCACCGCTGGTCAAGATAAATGTTGCGGTGATGTTTCTGGTCTCATACTGAGATGCACCCATGCCGACGCCACCGCCAACATTTGCGGTATTGTCGCTCACAGAGCTCTCTACCAACTCACAGGAAATGCTCTTTTCGACGTTTGTCGCCATGTAAATACCACCGCCGCTGTTGCTGGCCGTATTCTCCACAACGCGGCAGCCGTCCTTCAGGGTCAGCTCTGCGCTGCTATTGTACACGCCGCCGCCATTGGTCGAGGTATTCTCCACAATATCCAGCCTTTCAAGCTGAACGCGGATGCACGCACTTCCTGAGATTCTAATGCCGCCGCCATTGGTCGAGGAGCCCCCGGTGATCCGGCCGTTCATGATGGTGATGACTTGATCCTCGTCCATGCCGGTCGTGTCGATCTTAACAACGCTGCCGGTGACGCCAGTCAGGGTCTTTCCGTTCAGGTCCAGCGTAATATGCTTGCCGGTAGTCTTGTCGATGGTGATATTCTCCCGAACGTTTTTCAGCAGCTGAATGGTATCCCCATCTTTCGCCGCCCGGATAGCCGCCGCCAAAGACTCATAGGTATCATCGCCGATCCGGGCCGCTTCTCTGCGCTCCACGGACACATTCCAGGTCATGGTGCGGGCCACCCGCCGCAGGCCCTCGGCCTCGGGGTCATCCAGCTCATAATAGCTGTGGGATGTCTCGCCATCCTCATCCACGCCGGTCCACAGGTAGCAGTACTCCGTCCGGGCAATGCGGGCCGTGCCCTCGCTCACGCCGGTGACCTTGCCTTCCTCATCCACAGCCGCAACTGTTTCATTGCTGCTGGTCCAAACAGTCCCGGAAGCCGCTTCATCCGCGTCTTCGTCCTCTTCCCAGGTCCCGTCTTTCTCGTTCAGGACCACTTCATCTCCCAACAAAAGGATGACCTCTTCGGTCTCCACCGCCAGGGTCGTGACGCTCAGCATGCTCAGCAGCATGCTCATCGCCAGCAGCAGCGCGAAGGTTTTTTGCAGTTTCTTCACCATGTTCATTCTCCCTTTCATGAGTCTTACGGGGCACGGCTCTTCCGGTGGATCAGAGGACCCTTGTGTTTCATGGAATGAAACACAAAATCGGGTACCCGATTTTCGGCTTGCCGGATTTCCCCCGCGGTTTCCAGCGGATATCATTTTTGCCGCTGAAAAGTCTTTTCGTAACTTACAAGGAGAGTATAGCATGGAGCAGTTACAAAACTGGTTACATTTCTCTGTTTTTCCTTCAAAATGTATTTTCTGTTTTATACAAAATATCCTTCATGTTTCCGTCATAATCACTAATTAAAACTGACACATGGCTGTAAAGCACACGCCGTCGGGGCCCAGACCCTCCATTCGGTAGGTGTCCCCCTCCCGGAAGCCAAGGAGCCGCAGCTCCTGGTCCAGGATGGCCTCCTTGCTGTAATCGATGAAGAAGTCCCGGGGCGTCCGCTCCCGCAGGTCCGGCGGCAGATAGTCCCAGACGATGTCGCCGTAATTACCGCTGTACAGGTGGCCGTTGCCGTCCAGGTCGGACCAGACCACCCTCCGCGTCCCCAGGTCTTCCAAGCCCTCCCGGGGCAGGAGGATCTTCCGGGTGTCCGGGCAGTCCAGCTCCCTGCCGCCCTCCCCCAGCTTCCGTGCGGTGAAGGAGCCGGGCCGCAGGATGCGCCGGGTCTCCGGGTCCACCAGGATCCAGTCGCTCTTGATGGACACCCGCAGCCGCCCCGCCTGGTCCCGCATTTCGTAGACCCGCTGCATGTGGGCGCCCTTGGCGCCGTTTTCCCATGTGGTGATGTCCATGACCTCCCGGTAGCGGGGGCAATCGTGGATGCGCAGGGCCATGCGGGACAGGAGGAACACCTCCCGCATGGCGTAGAGCTTTTCATAGGTGAGGCCCCGGGCGTCGTAGTCATAGCCGGCGTAGGCCGCGGCCTTGCTCAGCAAGGACGCTACCCGGGCGCGCTTGTTCCGGTCACAGTCCGCAAACACAAATTCCTCTTGGCGGAAATAACCGTTTTCCATTAATTCTTGCCGAAGATCCTTCAACTTCAAGTTCCTTTCCGTAAAACCGCAACACTTATTTTTCCAATTATCACTTAAGATGATACCATGTTTTTGTGCATTTCTCAAGCGACACTCATTGACTTTTTGTCCACCTGTGATATGATAATACTATCAGATTTAATTAAAGGAGGACCCTTCCAATGGACAAGAAAGTTATTGCCACCACCAACGCTCCCGGCGCCATCGGCCCCTATTCTCAGGCTTGGGCTGTGGGCGATTTTGTGTTCGCCTCCGGCCAGATCCCCGTGAATCCCGCCACCGGCGAGATCCCCGCCGGCATCGCCGCCCAGACGGAGCAGAGCTGCAAGAACGTGGCCGCTATCATGGAGGCCGCCGGCCTCAGCATGGACAACGTGGTCAAGACCACCTGCTTCCTGGCTGACATCGCCGACTTCACCGCCTTCAACGAGGTCTATGCCAAGTACTTCACCTCCAAGCCCGCCCGCTCCTGCGTGGCCGTGAAGGACCTGCCCAAGGGCGTCCTGTGCGAGGTCGAGGCCATCGCCGTGAAGTAAGATTTTCTTACATAAAAAAGACTGGCCGTTTCCGGCCAGTCTTTTTTATTCACTTCCGCAGGAACACCAGGCCCAGGGTGCCGGGGCCGCAGTGGCAGTAAATGGTGCAGCCGGCCTTGGCCTCCAGGATCTGGCCGAAGCGGCCGTCCTCCCGGAGGATATCCCGGGCAATGGAGGCCAGATGATCGTCCTCGCAGGTGTCTACCAGCCACATCCGGGTGGTATCCACATTGCCGGCGTTTTGCAGCCGCTCCCGGACATAGTCCGCTACCACCTTTTCCATGGAGCCCCGGTATTTTTTCACCACGGACAGCTTGCCGTCGATGACCTCCAGGCAGGGGTGGAGCTTCAGCAGGTTGGCCCCCAGGGCCGTGACGGCGGAGCAGCGTCCGCCCTTTTTCATGTAATCCAGCCGGTCCAGAACAAAGCTGGTCTCCACCCGGGAGACCATGTCCTCCGCCATGGCCAGGATCTCGCCGACGGATCTGCCGGCCTCCGCCGCCTCGGCGGCGGCCAGGACGATGAGCCCGTGGCCCACGGTCAGGTTACTGGTGTCCACCACATAGACCTCCGGCACCTCCTCCGCCGCCAGCTTGGCGTTCTGACAGCAGCAGGAAAAGCCGGAGCCGATGTTAAAATGGATGACGGCGTCGTACCGCTCCAGCGCGCCGCGGAACACCGCCTCATAGTCCGCCGCGTTGACGGCGTTGGTGGTGGTGATATCGCCGCCGGCGTCCACGTGGGCCTTGATATCCGCCGTGTGGATGTCGATTCCGTCCTGATAGAGTCTTCCGCCCTTCACCACGCCCAGGGGCGTCACGGAAATATGATGCTGTTCCAGCACCCACGCCGGCAGGTCACAGGTACTGTCGGTGGTAATCTTGATCATGCTCTCTCCTCCGATACAAGCCATAAAATCGGTTTATTGTACCACAGTTTTTTCCCGATTTCCAGTCCCGGGAGAAAATTCACAGCCGGACCAGGTCGAATTCTCCCGTCGGCGGCAGCTCGTGGCTCACCAGCAGCACGGGCCGCCCCGCTGTCCGGCCCAGGACGCACCGCCAGGCCCGGTCCCGGTTGTCCCCGTCCAGGCCGGTGAAGGGCTCGTCCAGGGCCAGCGCGTCGAAGGGCGCCAGCAGCGCCCGGGCCAGGGCCAGGCGGCACTTCATGCCGCCTGAAAACTCCCGGACGGGCTTGCCCGCCGTGTCCCCCAGTCCCAGCTCCGTCAGCAGTGCCCGGGCGGCGGCCCCGTCCAGGGCGCCCCCCAGAACGAAGCGCAGGTTTTCCATGGCGTCCAAATGCTCCAGCAGCCGGTCCTCCTGAAACACGGCGCTCCAGCGGCAATGCGCCGGCAGGGACACGGTGCCGCTGTCCGCCCGCTCCAGCCCCAGCAGGATGCGCAGCAGGGTGGTCTTTCCCCGGCCGGAGGGGGCCATGATACAGGTGACGCGTCCGGCGATGGCGGTAAAGCTGACGTTTTTCAGAACGGGCCTGCCGTCATAGGCCTTGCAGAGGTGTTCGATATGTACGTCCATCACAACCCCGCCTTTCCCGCCAGCCGGTCCACCAGCGCCAAAAACAGCTTCTCAAACGCCACGGACACCGCCACGATGACCGCCGTCCAGGCGAACAGGTCCGGGGTCTGGAAATACACCTTGGCGGTGTACAGCCGCTCGCCGATGGTGCCGGCGGGCAGGCCGATGACCTCCGCCGCCACCCCCGCTTTCCAGCAAAGGCCCAGGCCCAGGGACACGGCAGAGCGGAAATAGGGCAGGACGGCAGGCAGGTAGATGCCCGTCAGCCGCCGCCCCAGGGGGACGCGGAACACCCTCGCCATCTCCAGCAGCCTGTTGTCCGCCGCCGCGATGCCCGCCAAGACATTCAGGTACACCGGGGGAAACACCATCAGAGCGGAGATAAACAGCGGCAGGGAGCGGCTGTCCAACCACACCAGGGCCAGGATGATGAAGGACACCACCGGCACGGTCTTCACCGCCGCCACCAAAGGCGCCAGCAGCTCCCGGACGGTCCGCAGGCGGGCCGCCATCGCCGCCAACAGCACCGCCAACAGGCAGGAGAGCAGAAACCCCCCGAAAATACGCAGGGCGGAGCCGCCCACCGCCCGCCAGAAGGCGGCGGTGACAGCCAGCTCCCCCAGCCGCAGCAGGGCGGCGGCTGGCGAGGCCAGCAGCAGGTGCCCATGGGGGTAGGCGGCGGAGAGGGCCATGCTGGCCCCCTGCCACACCAGCAGCCAGAAGAGCACTGCCCAGGGACGTATGGAATTTTGGGCGGTGTTCTTTTTCATGGACAGCCTCCTTTTCAATCAGGAATGGGGAATTTGAAATTGGCGGCGCAGCCGCCCTCTGTTTTCCCCCCGCTCCCCATAGGGGAGCTGCCGCCCGCAGGCGGCTGAGGGGGAATTCCTCATTCCTAACTCCTAATTTCTAATTGCTCACGCTCCGTAGTAGAAGTCCTCCCCCGGCAGCTTGCCGCCCACGGAGGCGGGCTCCGCGTCAAAGAGGACCTGGAGGTAGCCGGAGAGCTTGGCGCGCATCTCCTCCCCGGTGAGACAGACGATGTTGCAGTGGGGCAGGGCCTTTTCCGCCACGGCGGCAGCCTCCACGATGCCGAACTCGCTGATGAGCGCCGCGGCGTCGGCGGTGTTGCCGTTCACCCAGTCCACAGACTCCGCGTAGTTCTGGAGGAAGGTATCCACAGCGGCAGGGTGCTCCTCCACAAAGGCCTTCCGGGCCACCACGACGCCGGTGATGAGGCCGGAGCCATTGTCCAGGGCGTCCCACTCCGCCGTCAGGTCCAGGGCCACCCGCAGGTCCTCCAGCTTGGTCTGGGCCACAGTAACGAAGGGCTGGGGCAGCAGGGCGATGGTGGCGGCGCCGGAAGCCAGAGCCGCCACGCACTCCGCATGCTCGCTCTTCCAGTCGATGATCACGTCGGTGTCCGGATCGACGCCGTTTTCAGACAGCAGATACCGCAGGGCGTACTCCGGGGTGCTGCCCTTGCCGGCGGCCACGATGGTTTTGCCCGCCAGGTCCGCCACGGAGCTTACGGCGTTGCCGTTTTCCACGATATAGAGAACGCCCAGCGTGTTGACGGCCAGAGTGATGATCTCCCCCTCCGTCTTGTTGTACAGCACGGAGGCCAGGTTGGCGGGGACGCAGGCCATGTCCAGCTCGCCCTTGATGAGGGAGGGCGTCACCTCGTCGGCGGTGCCGGCCAGGGTGAATTCATACAAAGGCCCCTCCTCGGACTGGGGGTCATCGTGCATCAGCTTCACCAGGCCCATGGCGGTGGGGCCTTTCAGGGCGGCGACGCGGGTGGTGACAGGCGCTTCGGCAGGGGTCTCCGGAGCCTCCTCTGCCTGCTTGCCGCAGGCGGCCAGGCTCAGCGCCAGGGTCAGCGCCAGCAGCAACGCAAGGTTCTTTTTCAGCAGCTTCATCATTATTTCCTCTCTTCATCCAATTCGCGGGGCATCTTGCCCCAAAAATCCCTAATTCCTAACTCCTAATTGTGCAAAGCGTCCTCCGGGGCGTATACCGTCTTGGCGGTGATGCCCGGCAGGCGGCCGATCTTTCCAGACAGGGCGGAAATAGCATCCGCCGGCGCGTCCATGGCCACGCTGATGATGTTGACGCCCCGCTGGTGGTAGGGTACGCCCATACGGCCGATGATATGCTTTCCGTACTGGTGCAGCAGCTCGTTCAGCGCCGCCACGGAAGCGCCCTCCCGGACGATGATGGCCAGGACCGCCACTCGGGTCTCCATTCATTCTCTCTCCCTTCCGCAAAAAAATCATCCCCTCCGCCGTCCGGCAGAGGGGATGACACAAATACGCAGCATCCGCAGGCGCGG
>JAETPK010000082.1 GCA_021771265.1 Oscillospiraceae bacterium | reverse complement strand
CAGTTTACTGCGATTTTTATCAAAGTAGGGCGCCTGCAGTTTATTATCGTTTCATTCATTGTGTCAGCCTTCGTGGCTTTTGGGCGTCAGTTTATTGCTCTATGGGCAGGAGCCGGATATGAGAAGTCGTATTATGTTGCACTTCTTACGATGATCCCGGTGACAATACCCTTGATCCAGAATACGGGACTGAATATTTTATACGCGCTGAATAAACACAAATTCCGATCTATTGTTTATGCCTGTATTGCCGTGCTAAATGTTGGCTTGACCTTCTGGTGGGTGGAGGACTACGGAATTATCGGTGCTGCGATGGCAACTTGTATTGCCTATGTTTTGGGAAACATCCTGATCATCAACTGGTATTATTATAAACATATAGGCTTGGATATACCGCTTTTCTGGCGGAATATTTTAAAAATGAGCCCTGTAATGCTGATAATGGGAACTGCTTGGTGGCTTGTTCTTGACCAGATTCAGATCAACAACTGGCAGGTCTTCTTTGCACTGGCGGCAGTGTACACAATTATGTATCTGCCTTTAGCTTATCGATTCATGATGAACCAGTATGAACGGGACGTGGTCATGGTTCCCGTGCAAAAAATATTAAGAAAACTCCATTTGATGAGATAATGGTGATTGATATGCCCCAATTATGTAAAAGTCAATCCTGCACAGGCTGCTCTGCCTGTGCCAATGCATGCCTGAAAGGCTGTATTCATATGAATCCGGATTCAGAAGGTTTTTTGCGCCCAGAAATACAGGAATCGGCCTGTATTCACTGCGGACTGTGTGAAAAAAGCTGCCCTGTCCTGCACGCTGTCGGACAGTGGGGGCCGGAACCGGCAAAAGCCAAAGCTTTTTGCGTTCATCATCAAGACGAAGCTGTCCGCTTTGAAAGTACTTCGGGAGGCGTTTTTACCGCGCTTTGCGATTGGATATTCCGGCATGACGGTATCGTATTTGGTGCATCGTTCGATACTTCGTTCCAGGTAGTACATATGCAGGCGGATGGTATGGACGCAGTCAGCAAACTTCGCACAGCAAAATATGCGCAAAGTCGAATTGGAGACTGCTTTCAGGAGATCAGAGCTCTGCTGAATCAGGGGCGCTATGTCCTGTTTTCAGGCACACCTTGCCAAATTGCCGGTCTTACAGCTTATTTGGGCAGAGAATATGAAAAGCTGCTTCTAGTGGATGTGATCTGCCATGGCGTTCCTTCTCCGACGGTTTGGCAAGAATATATCCGACACCGTAGCCAGGCAGACGCTCAGGGAGCAAAGCCCATAGCTGTCAATCTCCGCAGCAAAATAACCGGCTGGCCAAACTACTCTGTCCATTTCGTTTATGAAAACGGAGTAGACTACAGCGCCCCAAACTCTGCAGATCCTTTCATGCGAGCTTTTGTGAACAATTTATGCCTACGGCCCTCTTGCTATGACTGCCAGTTTAAAGGAATTACTAGGGCCAGCGATTTTACCATGGGTGACTATTGGGGCGTATGGGGTCAGGTTCCTGCGTTCGACGATGGGAAAGGTACATCTCTGGTAATGGTTAATAATGAGAAAGCAATGTCTGTATGGAACGAAGTTTGTCAGCTATTCCGATATCAGCAAGTTGACGCGGCATCTTCCCTTGCGGACAACCCATCGGCTTTATATTCTCCAGAGGAACCTTCATGTCGAGAATACTTTATGGGCAATTATTCCAATCAGGATTTTGGAAATCTGGTGAATTCTCTTTGCCCTGTTATCACTCCGTGCAAGAGACCTACTTGGAAGCGTTTTTTGAATTTGCTGTATAGGAAAATACATAAACCGGAATGAATGTTCATTTATTGGTGGAACGCATCATCTGTCGTTATAAACGTTTTCCGTTCCAACAAATAATTTTGCCAGCTATCCCATGACAATAGAAATTCTCCCATAGGATGTTACAAATTTCTCCTATAATCGATAAAATATCTATTATAGGAGGAATCATCATGAACGAGTTGCTTGCTGGTATTGGGCATCGCATTTCAAGTGCTCGCAAATCAAAAAAGATGACGCAGGAGGCGTTGGCGGAGCTTGCCGACGTTTCGTATCAGACCATTTCCTCTGCAGAGCTTGGAAAGAAAGCCCTGCGGCCGGAGAACATTATTAAGATCAGTCAGGCACTGCAGGTTTCCTCGGATTACTTGCTGACCGGCAATCGAAATACAAGCGACTACATAACACTGGATAGCAAACTGGCCACTGTGGATTCTGCAAAGTACGACCGCATTATGCGTGTGGTTGATATTATGCTGGAAGAAACCTGACAGCCTGGACTGGGAAAAATGTTCCTGGTTCCAGGCTGTTTTTATAGCATGTGATTAGATAGTCCGCTTCTTGCTGTTCCGCTCGGACAGCATTGTCTGCCCTGCGATGCTGTGGCGGGGATCGTGCCCGTCATCATCACCGGCCGCCGGTCGGCCATCGTGGAGGCGCGGGCCAGAGAGCTTTCCATCGCGGAGCTGCATCAGGGCGTGGGGGACAAGCTGGCCTGTTTGCAGGCTGTGGCGGAGAAGTACCGGGCGGAGCCGGGGGAGGTCGCCTATATCGGCGATGATTTGAACGACCTGGACTGCATCCGCTTCTGCGGCCTGTCCGGCTGCCCGGCGGACGCCGTGGGAGAGGTGCTGGCCGCCGTGGACCATGTGTGTACCCGCCGGGGCGGAAGCGGCGCCGTGCGGGAATTCATCACCTGGCTGCTGACCCAAGGCACATACTGAACGCAAAGCCGGCGGGGGAGGTCTCCCGCCGGCTCCTTTGCTGGAAGAAAACTATCTGTTGCACCCCAGGCGGAAATTTGCTATACTGACTTAGAATATAAGCTGGAAGGGGAGCGCCATGCGCATCTTGGGCATCGACCCCGGCTACGCCACCATCGGCTTCGGCCTGGTGGAGGCGGAGCGGGCACAAGTGAAAATGGTCACTTACGGCGCCATTACCACGCCGGCGGGCCTGCCCCTTTCCAGGCGGCTGTATCAGATCGGCACGGATATGGAGGACCTCATCGGCCAGCTGAAGCCGGACGTCATCTCCATCGAGGAGCTGTTTTTCAACACCAACATCACCACCGGCATCGCCGTGGCCCACGGCCGGGGCGTGCTGCTGTACGCCGCCGAGAAGTGCGGCGTGCCCCTGTACGAGTACACCCCCGGCCAGGTGAAGCTGGCCGTCACCGGCTACGGCAAGGCGGAAAAGCGCCAGGTCATGGACATGACGAAGCGGCTTTTGAAGCTGAAGGCCGTGCCTCGGCCCGATGACGCGGCGGACGCACTGGCTCTGGCCCTGTGCCATGCAAGGAGTTTTACTTCACGGCTGCCGCAGACGGGGAACGTGAAGGAAACAATATAATAATAGTTGGAGAGTGAAGAAGTGAAGAGTTGAGATATGGAGTCCCGCTTCCGACGGAACAGACTTGAGATCGTCCGGCAAAGCCGGACATCGCCATCTTCACTCTTCAATCTCAAATCTTCACTCTGAACAAACGCTTGGAGGGTTCGACCTTGTTCTATTATCTGGACGGTACCGTGGCGGAGATCCTGCCGTATCTGGCGGTCATGGACTGCGGCGGCGTGGGCTATGCCTGCAAGACCACCAACACCACCCTGGCGGCGCTGAAAAAGGGCCAGCGGGGGAAGCTGTATACATATTTGAACGTGGGCGAGGGCGTGTTTGAGCTGTACGGTTTTGCAACTCAGGCGGAGCTGAACAGCTTCAAGCTGCTCATCGGGGTCTCCGGCGTGGGCCCCAAAGCGGCGCTGGCCATTTTGTCCGTGGCCACGCCGGACACATTGGCCATGGCCGTCATCACCGGGGACGAAAAGACCCTCACCGCCGCGCCGGGCATCGGCAAGAAGATCGCCCAGCGCATCATCCTGGAGCTGAAGGACAAGCTGGCCAAGGAGAGCGCCGCCGGCGGACTGGACTTCTCCGGCCCCAAGGGTGCCGCCATCCCGGCATCGTTGACCAACAAGGCCACGGAGGCCGCCGCCGCCCTGGCGGTGCTGGGCTACACCAGCCAGGAGGCCGCTGCCGCCCTGAAGGGCGTGGACGTGGAAAATCTGCCTTTGGAGGAGATCATCCGCCAGAGCCTGAAAAAGATGGTGAAATAAATGAACGAGACGATCAAAGGTTTTCTGCTGGCACTGTGCGCCGCCGCCCTGGCCCTGCCCGCCGCCCTGTTCGGCCTGCGGTATCAGGCCCTGCGGCAGAAAAAGCGGCAGAGCGGCAGCCTGACGGAGGAGGAGAAGAAGCGCCAGCTGAAAAACGCGGTGCTGTTCGTGGTGCTGCTGCTGGCGGTGTACCTGCTAGGCTTCTCCAGCATCAACTGCTTCCGGTGAAAAAGGCGCCCTCTGCCGGGGCGCCTGGGCCCCGTAGCGGGCCCGGGACCTACGGAGCCCGGCCTGGCGTCGGCGGAGCTGTATATCCGATGATCAACGAAAGGAATTTTTATGCTGGTTGTTCTTTTGTGCTTTCTCGGATTTGGACTCATGATGGGCGGAATGATTGCGTTTTTCGATAGCGCTCATCAGGAGGGAGGGATCATCTGCTTTGTCTCAGGCGCAATATTGCTTATGCTGCCTGTTGTGCTAATCGTGCGTCAATTAGCCGGAATACTAATTTCCCTGGCCAGTTATTTTTTCTTGGTCCCGTCTTGGAGGGCATACCAAACATATCGGAAATGTAAAGACTTGGCTGTTTTTGAACCCCTGAATAAGGCGGTGACCGCTGCCAGAGAAAAGGCCTTTAACCGGTTGTGTATATTTGTGATCCTTTTCATATTGGGCGCTATCGCTGGTTTGGCGCTTTCTTTTCATAGCTTGGCAGTTTGATCGATTTTTAGCGTTTGATAAGGGAAGTGGACCCATGAGCATCGACTTTGGAAATGACATTTACGAAGAGCCCATCGTGGCCAAGACCTTCCTGCAGGAGGACGCCCAGGAGGGGTCCCTGCGCCCCAAGACCCTGCGGGAGTACATCGGCCAGGAGAAGGCCAAGGACAATCTGGCCGTGTTCATCCAGGCCGCCCGCAAGCGGGAGGAGGCGTTGGACCACGTGCTGCTCCACGGCCCTCCGGGCCTGGGCAAAACGACGCTGGCGGGCATCATCGCCCAGGAGATGGGGGCGGGCATCCGCATCACCTCCGGCCCCGCCATCGAAAAGCCCGGGGACCTGGCGGCGCTGCTGACGAACCTGAACGAGGGGGACATCCTGTTTGTGGACGAGATCCACCGGCTGAACCGCTCCGTGGAGGAGATCCTGTACCCCGCCATGGAGGACTACGCCCTGGACATCATCGTGGGCAAGGGGCCCTCCGCCAACTCCATCCGGCTGGACCTGCCGAAATTCACCCTCATCGGGGCCACCACCCGGGCGGGGCAGCTGTCCGCGCCCCTGCGGGACCGCTTCGGCGTGACGCTGCGGCTGGAGCTGTACACCCCGGAGGAGCTGGCCAGGATCATCACCCGCTCCGCCGGCATTTTGAGCGTGGACATCGTCCCCGAGGGCGCCTTTGAGATCGCCCGCCGCAGCCGGGGCACCCCCCGTATCGCCAACCGGATGCTGCGCCGGGTGCGGGACTTTGCCCAGGTGAAGGCCGACGGCGTCATCACCAAGGAGGTGGCGGACCAGGCCCTGTGCGCCCTGGAGATCGACTATCTGGGGCTGGACCCGGTGGACCGGCGGATGCTTGGGGCCATCATCGACAATTACAACGGCGGCCCCGTGGGTCTGGAGACCCTGGCGGCCACCATCGGCGAGGAGGCCGTCACGCTGGAGGATGTGTATGAGCCGTACCTCATGCAGCTGGGCTTCCTGACCCGGACGCCCCGGGGCCGGTGCGTCACCCAGAAGGCGTACCAGCACCTCCACAGGCCCATCCCCGGCGGCGCCATGTCGGAGAGCCCCATGGAGCAATTGACGCTGTGAGGCTCCGCGCGTATCCATGCGGAAGCATTTCATTATTTTCATGATAGAAGGGAACCATCACTATGGGTAAATTATTTGGAACTGACGGCATCCGCGGCGTCGTGGGTGAAAATCTGACAGCGGACCTGGCCTATCGGGTGGGCCAGGCGGTGGCCGACGTTCTCCGGGAGGACAAGGGCAGCCGCCCCGTGGTCCTCATCGGCAAGGACACCCGCGTGTCCTCCGACATGCTGGAAGCCGCCCTGATAGCGGGCATCTGCGACCTGGGCGGCGACGTGAAGCCGGTGGGCACCATCCCCACCCCCGCCGTGGCCTACCTGACCGTCCGGGAGGGGGCGGACGCGGGCATCGTCATCTCCGCCAGCCACAACCCCTATGAGCACAACGGCATCAAGGTCTTCAGCGGCCAGGGCTACAAGCTGTCCGACGCCGTGGAGGCCCGCATTGAGGAGCGCATCCTGTCCGACGCGCCTATGGGTCACCGCACCCGGGGCGACATCGGCCGCCGCTGCCACGGCATGCGGCAGCTGAAGCGGGACTACATCGACTTTGTGGCCTCCACCATCGATTCGGACCTGGCGGGGCTGCGCATCCTGGTGGACTGCGCCAACGGCGCCGCCAGCGCCACGGCGCCGGAGCTGTTCGGCCGCTTCAAGGCCGTCACGGACTTCATCCACCGGGACCCCGACGGCGTCAACATCAACGACCGCTGCGGCTCCACCCATCTGGAGAGCCTGGCGGACGCCGTGGTGAAGGGAGGTTACGACGTCGGCGTGGCCTTTGACGGCGACGCGGACCGCTGCCTGCTGGTGGACGAGACCGGCGCCCCCATCGACGGCGACAAGGTCATGGCCGTGTGCGCCACGGACATGAAGCGCCGGGGCAAGCTGAACGGCAACACCATCGTGGCCACTGTCATGAGCAATCTGGGGCTCCATGAGTTCTGCCGCAACGCGGGGATCGATCTGGTGTGCACCGCCGTGGGCGACCGCAATGTGCTGGAGAAAATGCTGGAGTGCGATTACCGCATCGGCGGCGAGCAGTCCGGCCACACCATCTTCACGGAGCTGGAGACCACCGGCGACGGCCAGGTGACGGCGCTGCAATTTTTGCGGGTGCTGGCGGCCTCCGGCCAGAAGGCCAGCCAGTTGGCCTCCTGCTGCGCCGTGTATCCCCAGGTGCTGGTGAACGTGGAGGTGCCCCACAGCGGCGGCGTGAAGGAGAAGATCATGGCCTCCCAGGCCCTGGCGGACGCTGTGAAGAGGGAAGAGGAAGCACTGGACGGCAGCGGCCGGGTGCTGGTCCGGGCCTCCGGCACGGAGGCGCTTATCCGGGTCATGGTGGAGGCAAAGACCACCGAAATGGCCCAGACGGTGGCCCAGCGGCTGGCGGATTTTATAAAATCACTAAAAATCTAAGGTCCCCCAAGTGGATTTTTGATAAATTGCTTGACATTTTATGGGATAGACGGGTATAATAAAATATGTTCAAGGTTAAAGAGCAACCGTTCCAACTTCTGGAGACACGCGATGACGAGGAGCTTTGCCAGCTGGCCGCCCAGGGCAGCCGGACGGCGGAGGAGGTCCTGGTCACCCGCTATAATCGTCTGGTGCGCACCTGTGCCCGTCCGTTTTTCCTCATCGGCGGCGACAGCGAGGACCTGACCCAGGAGGGAATGGTGGGCCTCATCAAGGCGGTCCGGGAATATGACGCCAACAAGGCGGCCTCCTTCCGGACCTTCGCAGAGATCTGCATACGAAGCCGACTGTATTCCGTTCTCCGCGCGGCCGCGCGGGATAAGCACCTTCCGCTCAACCAGTCGGTTCCTCTGGATACACCCTTCTTTGATAGCAATTCCTACACCTCTGGCTCCGGCGATCTGGCGCAGGGAAACCCCGAGACTTTTTTGATCGAACGGGAACGCACCGCGGCTCTTTTGGCTGGTGTTCGGAAACAGTTGTCCGAATTTGAAGCGAAGATTTTGGGGTACTATTTGGACGGTCTTTCATGCAGGGAAATTGCCGAGACGGTAGGCAAGCCCCCAAAGTCCGTGGACAACGCCGTGCAGAGGATCCGCCGCAAGGTGGCACGGCAACTTCTTTCCGGCGAATTCAGCGAGAGCTGAACGCAATATATTTTTCTTTTCAAAGAGAGGGTAAAATCATGTACGAAGACATGCCGTGATGCTCGCAAGAACGCCGCCCGCGGCCCCCGCGAGTACTTCACCGCTGTTTGCGCTGCCTGCGGCGGCGAGGCGAAGGTTCCCTTCGAGCCCAAGTCTGACCGTCCCGTTTATTGCAGCGAGTGCTTCGCCAAGATGCGCGATCAGCAGAGATAACAAGCCGGTCTTCGGTTTTTATTATTGCGATCAGGAAGGACGCCTGCCCCGGCTGGGGCGGGCGCCCTTTTTCCACCCCGGCACCGGGGCTTCTTTTGGCCGCTTTCGGCGAAAATACAAGATTTCGTGCATTTTCTATTGAATTCATGCGGACAATAGAGTATAATACCCATGCTGAATTTTAGATTGGAGGAACTTTCCCATGATCACCATCACGAAAGACACCATCATCGGTGATATCCTTGATATCGCGCCCCATACCGCGCCCATCTTCCTGTCCATCGGCATGCACTGCCTGGGCTGCCCCTCTTCCCGGGGTGAGACCGTGGAGGAAGCCTGCATGGTCCACGGTGTGGACTGCGACAAGCTGCTGGCCCTGGTGAACGAGGAAGCCAACAAGGCCCAGTAACAAACGTCTGCGCGGACGCATGCGGGAGACTGCATGCGTCCTTCTGCGGCGCGCGGAAGAATGAGGAATCAGGAGTGAGAAGTTGTGGAATTCCGCCCCAGGCGGAATGAGTTCAATGTGTCCGGCTCCGCCGGGCACAAAAATTCCTGACTCCTAATTCCTAATTGATTCAAGTCAGAGGGGTTTTTGATGGCAAAACGAGAAATGGAGCTGTCCCCCAGACTGCGGCTGCTGGCGGACTGGGTGCGCCCCGGTGCCCGGGTCGCTGATGTTGGCACGGATCACGCCTATCTGCCTGTGTGGCTGGTGCTTCACGGGCGCGTGAGCTCTGCCATTGCCAGTGACCTGCGGAGGGGACCCCTCCAGCGGGCCCGGGAGACCTGCCGCCGCCACGGCGCCGAGGGCGTGGACTGCCGCCTGTGCGACGGTTTGAGCGGCATCGGACCGGAGGAGGCGGACACCGTCATCATCGCCGGCATGGGCGGGGAGAATATCGCCGCCATCCTGGCGGCCGCTCCCTGGACGCGGGACGGCGCCCACACGCTGCTGCTCCAGCCCATGAGCCGGGACGCGGCGCTGCGGCGCTTTCTGGCGGAGAACGGATACATCATCCTGCGGGAGGCGCTGACCTGCGAGCGGGGCAGCTATCTGCCGGTCATGGAGGTGGCCGCCGGCCGGATGGAGCTGACGGCGGGGGAGCAGTACGGCGGCGCGCGGCTGGGCCGTGACCCCCTGGGGGACCGGTATCTCATCCAGGCGATCCTGCGCTTCCAAAGCGCCGTGGCGGGGCTGAACCGCTCCTCCAGCCCGGCGGACCGGGCGAAGGCGGATGGCCTGCGGGACATCCTCACCCAGCTGATGAACATGAGAGAGGAGTGGCGTCATGCCAACTGTACGGGAAATTGAACAGGCCCTCTTTGAACTGGCCCCCGGCGAGGCCGCCATGGAGTGGGACAATGTGGGCCACCTGCTGGGGGACCCGGACCAGCCCGTGGAGCGGGTGCTGGTGGCCCTGGACATCACGGAGGGCGTGGCGGACGAGGCCATCGCCGCCGGCTGCCAGCTGATCGTGGCCCATCACCCCATTATGAACTGCCGGTGGACGCCGGTGCAGAACATCCGGGACGATACGTTCCAGGGACACCTGTTTTTAAAGCTGCTGCGGAACAATGTCTCCGCCATCTGCATGCACACCAACCTGGACATCGCATGGGGAGGGGTGAACGACGCTCTGGCCCAGCGGCTGGAGCTGGTGGACCCTGGGCCCCTGTGCGGAAACGGCCTGGGCCGCATCGGCGAGTACCCGGAGAATGTGGCTCTGGCGGATTACGTCCGCTTCGTGTGCCACGCCCTGGGCTGCAACGGCCTGCGGTACGCCGACGCCGGCAAGCCCGTCCGCCGGGTGGCCGTGGGCGGCGGCGCCTGCGGGGAGTTTGAGGATGACGCCATCCGCGCCGGCTGCGACACCTTCGTCACCGCCGATCTCAGCTATCACCAGTTCCTGGACGCGGCGGGGAAGGGCATCAACCTCATCGACGCGGGCCACTTTCCCACGGAGGACCCCGTCTGCGAACACGTCATCTCGTATTTAACGGACCGGTTCCCGGAACTGGCCGTCAGAAAATCCGCTTCCCACCGGGAAGTCATTCAGTACTATGTTGAAGGAGAGTAATCATCATGTCCGGACATTCCAAGTGGCATAATATTCAAAAGACCAAGGGCGCGCAGGACGCCAAGCGCTCCGCCGCGTTTACCAAGATCGCCAAGGAGATCATCGTGGCCGTCAAGGAAGGCGGCGGCTCCGGCGACCCCAACAACAACTCCCGCCTGGCCACCGTCATCGCCAAGGCCAAGGCCGTGAACATGCCTAACGACAACATCAAGCGCACCATCGACAAGGCGCTGGGCGCCGGCAGCACCGAGAACTATGAGGCCGTTACTTACGAGGGCTATGGCCCCGGCGGCGTGGCCGTCATCGTGGAGGCTCTGACCGATAACCGCCAGCGCACCGCCCCCGAGGTCCGCCACGCCTTCGACAAGTGCAACGGCAACATGGGCGCCCAGGGCTGCGTCAGCTGGTCCTTCGACAAGAAGGGCGTCATCGTCATCGACAACGAGGACGGCGAGCTGGACGAGGACACCGTCATGATGGACGCCCTGGAGGCCGGCGCCGCCGACTTCGAGGCCGACGGCCCCGCGCTGGAGATCACCACCGATCCCGATGCCTTCAACGACGTGGTGAAGGCCCTGGAGGAGAAGGGGTACAGCTTCGTCAACGCCGACATTGAGATGGTGCCGCAGAATTACATCACCCTGTCCGACGAGGGCGACGTGAAGAATATGAACAAGCTCATCGACATGCTGGAGGATTCCGACGACGTGCAGAACGTCTGGCACAACTGGGACAACGACTGAGTAAGCAGCGAGGGACGGCGAAGGCCGTCCCTCTTGTGTTCTATCCTAATTGAACAAAAATTAAGTTTTGTTTATAAATGCGCGTTGACAGCGCGCTGTTGCAGTAGCACTGACTATTTCATTTCCTTTTACTATAGCTATAGCTATAACTATAACTATAACGGTCACAATCGTGACGATGGTGACAATTGTGAGGATTCTGTAAATTCTGCGAATTGTTGCACAGATGCGTGCAACAATTCAGCTTTGGGAGGCTATGGATAGGAGGGGATAACATGGCGTCGGAGAAAAAAGGATTTGTTTTGTATTTTGATTCCTATCCCAGCATCGCGTCACTGCCGGCGGAACAAAGAGGCGTGCTACTGTCAGCGCTGTTCCAGTATGCCAGCCGCATCTGCACCCAGGAGGAAGGCCCACTGGCTGCGGCAGAAGCGTGCCGGGAAATGGCGCCGGAGACGCGAATGGCCTTTTGCTTCATGGCGGGAGCTATAGCCCGGGACACGAAAAAGTGGAAACAGCGTCAGTCCAATCTTTCAAGAGCGGCAAAGGAGCGGGAAGCAGGGCACAAGGAGACGGATTCCGCCTGGAATTACGTCTGAGCCGGGATTCTACCGCTGGTCGGTTGCTTTTTTCCCGGAAAGCGGGTATGTTGAAGGCGAGGTGAACGACATGAACAAGGAACGGCTGGGGGCCTTTATCGCGGAGAACCGCAAGGCCCTGGATATGACCCAAAAGGACCTGGCGGAGCGTTTGCACATCACGGACAAGGCCGTCAGCAAGTGGGAGCGGGGCCTCAGCTACCCGGACGTGACGCTGCTGGAGCCTCTGGCGGCTGCCCTGGGGCTGGGCGTGGAGGAACTGATGGCATGCCGCCGGCAGGCGGAGGAAGAGGAGGAGCCTATGAAAGCGTTGCTGGATATTTCCCGGGACAATGTGAAGCAGGAGCGGCGGCGGGGCTGGTCCCGGCTCATTGGCGTGCTGGCGCTGCTGGCGGTGACGGGGCTGGTGGTGGCCTGGAACGCCATGTACGTGACGGAGACCCGGCAGGACGTCATCCTATTACGGGAGACGGTGGAGGGAACGGACTATCTGTACATGGAGGAGCAGGGGCACCTGCTGAAGCTGAAATGCGCGGAGGGCGTGGAGGCGGCTCTGACGGAGAACAAGGACCAGATCTACCGGGTGGACTGCCACTGGAACCGGTTGACACGGCAGGGGGTCGCCACCGGCTGCGAGGCCACCTACATGGAGTCCCTGGGCGGGCTCATGGATGCGGTCATTGATGAAGGGGAGGGACCTCTTTTCGGCTTTCCCATGGTATACCGCAGCAGCCGGAACTACTATCCGAATCCCTATGGAGACGGCTATTTGTGCGATTACAGCTGCTGGCGCGTCGTGGATGAAGAAACGTGGGAGAGTGAGACCCTTCTGACTGTGGAGGACTGTGTCAGCGCCGCCGTCTGGGACTGGGACGATGACGGGGAAAACGAGCTGGCGGTCCGCACCCGCTGGCAGGAGAAGCCCTACACCGTCTACGACATGGCGGATGGAGAGCTGGTGGCCACCTGGCTGGACACGGTGCCCCAGGAGGTCCGGGACAAGCTGGTGTGCATCTGGGAGCAGTGACCTGATGAAGCGGGAACCGCGCCGCTGTCAGAGAAGCAAATAGAATGAAGCCCCTCCCGCGTGTTCCGCGGGAGGGGCCATATCATGCGCGAGCAAAACTATAAGCCGGGTTCTGTATTGGACGGTCATCTATCTCGACGCACTGTTGCCAGTACGCTCAAGCCACCTCCTGGAAGCGGCCGGGCAGACCTGTTGCTTCCCCACGGTGTTGCTCCGGATAGAGTTTACAGCGTCACGACGTTCCCGTGTGACGGGTGAGCTCTTACCTCGCCTTTCCACCCTTACCGGCAGAGCTACACTCTGCCGGTAAGCCGATTCCTGACGGAATCGGTTGCCTGCGGGCGGGTTGATTGGAATCGTGAAGAGGGACCCTTCGTCCCGCTTCACGCAACACCCCTGCTTCTTAGCTAAGAGGGCGGTGTTATCAACCATCGTACGCAGCTTACCAGTACAGTGTAACCCTGTCGGCGGTATATCTCTGTTGCACTTTTCCTCAGATCGCTCTGGGCGGGCGTTACCCGTTATCCTTGCCCTGTGGAGCCCGGACTTTCCTCATGACCGGCCTTTCGGCCTGGCCACGCGACCGTCTGTTTTCCTCGCGGTCTTTATTGTACAGGAAGGAGGCGGGATTGTCAATCGGGAATGGGGAGATGGGCGATTGGAAGTTGTAATTTTGTCACGTCTGCGGTATAATTCCCCTGTATGGAAAAAACCGCCCCAAGGCGGTGGAGATAAGGAGCGTTCTCCATGAAATTTGAGGAGTATTTGAATACCTTGCGGGACAAGACCGTGGCCGTCATCGGCATCGGCGTTTCCAACCGTCCCCTCATCGAGCTGCTGCTGGACCGGGGCGTGGCCGTCACCGCCTGCGACAGGCAGGAGCGGGCCGCCCTGGGGGCGTACGCGGACACCCTGGAGGCAAAGGGCGCCCGTCTGCGGCTGGGAGCGGACTACCTGGAAGGGCTGACGGAGGATGTCATCTTCCGGACCCCCGGCATGCGGCCGGACCTGCCCCAGCTCACCGCCGCCGTGGCGCGGGGCAGCGTGCTGACCTCGGAGATGGAGGTGTTTTTCACGGTCTGTCCCTGCCCGCGGATCGCCGTCACCGGCAGCGACGGCAAGACGACCACCACCACCATCATCGCCGAGCTTTTGAAGCGGGCGGGGCGGACCGTCCACCTGGGGGGTAACATCGGCCATCCGCTGCTGGCGGAGACCGGCGCCATGTCCCCGTCGGATATTGCCGTGCTGGAGCTGTCCAGCTTCCAGCTGATGACCATGACCCAGAGCCCCCACATTGCCGTGGTCACGAATCTGGCCCCCAACCATCTGGATGTCCACAAGGATTTTCGGGAGTATATTGATGCAAAGGAAAATATCTTTACACACCAGACGGCCCAGGATATTGCCGTGTTTAACGCCGACAACCCCTACACGGCGGAGGAAGCGGGCCGGGCCGTGGGTCGGGCGAGGCTGTTCTCCCGCCAACGGGAGGTGGAGGACGGCGTGTTCCTGCGGGACGGCGCCGTCATCGCCCGGAGCGGCGGGCAGGAGCGGGCGGTGATGCGGGTGTCCGATATCAAGCTCCCCGGCGTCCACAACGTGGAAAACTACCTGGCGGCCATTGCCGCCGTGGACGGCCTGGTGCCCGACGAGACCATCCGGGACTTCGCCCGGGAATTCGGCGGCGTGGAGCACCGCATCGAGCTCATCCGCACCCGCAAAGGCGTCCGGTGGTACAACGACTCCATCGCCTCCAGCCCCAGCCGCACCATCGCGGGGCTGAACTCCTTCCCGGAAAAGGTCAT
>JAETPK010000081.1 GCA_021771265.1 Oscillospiraceae bacterium | reverse complement strand
TCCACCGCCCAGGCGATGGCCTTGCGATAGGGAGAGGTCTCCGCCACGTCGGTGAAGGCGCAGTCCTTCTCCGGCTCGGGAGAGCCATTCATCCGCCACAGAACGGTGACCATCTGGCCACGGGTCATGGTGGAGTCAGGCCCGAAGGTGGTGCTGGTAAAGCCGTTGAAAATGTTGTTCTCATAGACGTACAGAACGTCATCATAGTAAGCGGCGTCGGCGGCCACATCCGTGAAGGGAAGGCCCTTCTTGATGGTGATGCGGCCCTCGGTCTGTCCATAGGCCTCAGAGGTCACCTTGCCGTTCAGATGCTCCTTGATGTAATCCATGACGACCTCGTCCATGGAAGCACCCAGGTCATAGTTGACGCTGGCGGTCTTGAAGGCGTAATAGGTGTCGCCGCCGGCGGCCATGAAGTCATTGGTGGCGATGGTATAGGTGGCGTTGGGGTCAAAGGCCTTGCCGCCCACGGACTGGATGCTCACCCGCTGGATGCTCTTGGGGCCATAATAGGTGGAGCCGGGATACTGCTCGCCCTGGTCATAGGCCTTGCTGGTGTCCACGGTGAACTCGATGCCGGAAACATGGGGGAAGCCGCCGATGCTCTCAGGTGTGCAGTAGGTGGAAGCCTCCAAGGCCTCCAGCAGCTCAGCGCCGGTGACCTTCACGATGCTCAGGGTGTTGCCGAAGGGCAGTACAGTATTGATATCCTTCTTGGTGATGTTGCCCTTGGCAATGGAAGCGCGGATGCCGCCGCCATTGGTCACAGCCGCGTCCACCTTGGTGCCAGCCTCCGCAGCACCCCAGACCAGCGCGTCAGTAATGAGATCGCCCAGGTTGGTTTCGCCGGTGCGGACATTGGCCTTCTCACCGTCCAGGTCCACCTCGGTCTGGGCAAACACGGCGCCGTACTCGTCGTCGACCGCCTTCTGGATGTTGGCGGCGAGCATGGCCACGTCGGCGTCAGGCTCTACGGTGATGTCGGCGGTGGGGATGGTGGTGGCCTCAATGACGCCGTCAGCAATGACCACCAGGCCGATGTTTTCATATTTGGTGCCGGTGGAGGTCAGGATGGTGTCGTTCACCATGCATCTCTCGCCCACGGCGCCGGCGATGGCCTCCAGATCAGAATGGGAGTGGCCGTCAATGAAGATGTCGATACCGTCCACTTCCTCCAAAAGGTCGATGGAGCGGTTGCCGGTGGACTCATCGTCGATGCCCAGATGGCCCAGGCACACGATGACATCGCAGCCCTCGGCCTCCAGCTCATCCACCTGCTCCTGGGCGCAGGCAAACAGCTTGTCGTCCGCCAGGAAGGTGACGCCCTGGATCTTGGCGGGATGGGCCTTGGTGGCCGTCTCAGGCGTGTCCAGGCCGAAAACGCCGATCTTAGTGCCGTCAGGCGCGGTGAAGGTCACGTTGTCGTTGAACGCGGTCTTGCCGCCGTAGAGCACGTTGGCCGCCACGATGGGGAAATCCGCCTCGTCGGCCAGATCCTTCAAGTTGGCATAGCCGTAATCGAACTCATGGTTGCCGGGCGCCGCCACATCGTAGTTGGCCAGGTTCATCAGCTCCACCGCCGTGGCACCCTCGCTGGTGCTGACAGTGGGGTCGCCCTGGGTGAAGTCACCGGCGTCCATCAGCAGGACGTAGGCGCCCATTTCCTCATAGGTTTTCTTCAATGCGGCCGCCTTGGCATAGCCATCGATGGCACCATGCACGTCGTTGGTGTGCAGGATGATGATGGAGCCGCTCAGGTCCTCGGCGGGTTCCTCGGCGCCGGCGGTGATGCACAGGGAGAACATCATGGCCAGAACCAGGAACAATGACAGAACTTTCTTCTTCATTCATTTACCTCCTTTGTGATTGCAGAGCAGGATCGCCCTTGTGCAATATAGTATAGCATACTCCGGAAAAATAAGCAGGTATAATTTTCGTAAACATTGAGAAAAAGCCCCCACATTTTTGTATATTTTTCCATGGCTCCACTTTTTCCCTTTCCCCTCTGGAAACCCTGGTATTTCGGTGCTATACTAAATCTTGATACTGATAAAGAGGAGTGATCGTTTTATGAAAACACTGCTCAAAGGCGGCTCCGTGGTCTCCGGCAGCGGTGTGAAGCGGGCTGACGTGCTGATGGACGGGGAGAAGATCCTCCGGGTCGGCCGCGGTCTCGCCGACGCCGCCGACGCGGTGCAGGACGTGTCCGGCTGTCTGCTGTTCCCCGGCTTCATTGACGCCCACACCCACTTTGACCTGGATGTGGCCGGCACCACCACCGCCGACGATTTTTATACCGGCAGCCGCGCGGCGCTGCGGGGCGGCACCACCACCGTCATCGACTTCGCCTGTCCCAACAAGGGCGAGACCCTCCACCACGGCTTGGAGCTGTGGCACCAAAAGGCCGATGGCCGGACCTTCTGCGACTACGGCTTCCACATGACCATCGATGACTGGAACGAGGGCATCCGGGCGGAGCTGCCGGATATGTTCGCCCAGGGCGTCTCCTCTTTTAAAATGTATATGACCTATCCCGCCATGATGATCGGCGACCGGGACATGTACTGGGCGCTGAAGGAGCTGCGGCGCCTGGGCGGCATCTGCGGCGTCCACTGTGAGAACGCCGGTGTCATCGACGGCATGATCGCCGAGCGGAAAAACAGCGGCAAGCTGGGTCCCGGCTCTCATCCCGTCACCCGCCCCCCCTATCTGGAGGCGGAAGCGGTCAGCCGGCTGCTGCGCATCGCCCAGGCGGCTGACTGCCCCGTGGTCATCGTCCATCTCACCAACCACGAGGCCTTGAAGGAAGTGGAGCATGCCCGGAAGCGGGGCCAGATCGTGTATGTGGAGACCTGTCCCCAGTATCTGCTGCTGGACGAGAGCGTCTATTTCAGCGATGACTATTCCACTGCCGCCCGCTATGTCTGCGCACCGCCCCTGCGGGAAAAGGCGGAGCAGGAATATCTGTGGAAAGCCCTGCGCCACGGCAGCATTCAGACGGTATCCACGGACCACTGCTCCTTCACCCTGGCCCAGAAGGGCATGGGCCGGGAGGACTTCACAAAGATCCCCGGCGGACTGCCCGGCGTGGAGACCCGGGGAGAACTCATGTACTCTTACGGCGTGGCCAAGCGGAAGCTCAACGCCGCCCAGCTGTGCCGTGTGCTGTGCGAGAACCCCGCCCGGCTGTACGGTCTCTATCCCCGCAAGGGCCTGCTGCGCCGGGGCAGCGACGCCGACATCGTGGTGTACGATCCCAAGGCCAGCCATGTGATCCGGGCCGATGACTGCGTGGCCAACGTGGACTACAACCCCTATGAGGGCTTTGTCACCGCCGGCGGCATCCGTCAGGTGTGGCTGCGAGGCCGTCTGGCCGTGGAGGACGGCAAGGTGCTGGACCAGGTGCCCCAAGGCAAGTATATGGTCCGGGGCAAAAACTCCCTGTAAAGCAGATCTCCTTTTCAGGAACGGGCGCTGATGCGTCCGTTCTTTTTTTGCAAAATAAGCACTATTTTTTACTAAAAAGGCAGAAAACGCAAAATTTCTTAATGGTTTTCTGATTTGTTCACAAAAAATTAACTGCCATCTTGATTTACAATATCAAGTTGTCAGTATATAATAGACCCATACACCCATAGGCTGGAAAGGTAGATGTTTGATGAAACAGTCCGTCGTTCTCTCTCAATACCTGCAAATCGCCCTGGATCTGGCCACCCGCATCGCCAAGGGGGAACTGCCGGAGGGCAGCCGTATTTACGGCCGTTCCGTTATGGCCTCGGAGTACAACGTCTCTCCGGAGACCATCCGACGGGCTCTGCGGCTTCTGGCAGATATGAAGGTGGTGGAAATCAAGCCTCAAAGCGGCGCCGTGGTCCTCTCCGCTGACAGTGCCCGCCGCTACATCGCAAATTTCGAGGAGAACACCGATGTCCGTGTCCTGCGCCGGCAGCTGAAGGATATGATTGAGGAGGCCGCTGACCTCCACCACCGCATCACGGACACCGTTGCCGCCCTGGTAAAGAGCCGGGACACCTTTGCCGCCGCGGGCGAACCCCTTCCCAACTACGAGGTGCCGGTGCCTCCTAATTCCCCTGTCACCGGAAAGAGCATCGGCGCACTGAAATTCTGGCAGTCCACCGGCGGCACCATTGTGGCCATCCGGCGGGGCCAGACCGTCCTGTTGTCCCCGGGACCGTACGCGGAACTGTACGGCGGGGACATCATCGTTTTGGTGGGCACGCCCACCGCGGCGGAGGCCGCCCACCATCTGGTCAGCGCAAAGGAGTGAAGAAATGATCCAGTTTGAACACGTCACCAAAAACTACGGAAAAACGCCCATCCTGAAGGACCTGAGCTTCACCATCCCCGACGGACAGTTCGTAGTGCTCATCGGTCCTTCCGGCTGCGGCAAGACCACCACTTTAAAAACCATCAACCGCCTGATCGACATCGACTCCGGCACCATCTCCATCGATGGCCGGGATATCCGCTCTCAGGACAAGGTGGAGCTGCGGCGGCACATCGGCTATGTCATCCAGCAGATCGGCCTGTTTCCCAACATGACCGTGGCCCAGAATATCTGCGTGGTGCCGAAGCTGCTGAAATACGACAAGCAGCGGTGCGACGAGATCGTGCAGGAGCTTTTGAAAATGGTCCATATGGAGGCCTACGCCGGCAAGTATCCCTCCGAGCTCTCCGGCGGCCAGCAGCAGCGCATCGGCGTGCTGCGGGCCTTGGCGGCCTCTCCGCCCATCGTGCTGATGGATGAGCCCTTCAGCGCCCTGGATCCCATGACCCGGGAGACCCTGCAGGACGAAGTGAAAAATATCCAGCAGAAACTGAACAAGACCGTTATTTTCGTCAGCCACGACATGGGCGAGGCCCTGAAGCTGGCGGACACCATTATATTTATGTCCGGCGGCGAGATCGTGCAGATGGCCTCTCCCGAGGAAATGCTGGAGCACCCCGCCAATGACCTGGTGCGGAATTTCCTGGGCAAGCACGCGCCGGACGCCCCCGCGCCCTCCACGGTGGAGCACTTTATGCGCACGAACCTCATCACCGTCAAAAAGGACCGGGGCGTGCTGGAGTGCGCCGAGCGCATGGCCCGGGGCAGCGTGGACACCCTGCTGGTCACGGATGGAGCGGGGCGCTACGCCGGCACCGTTTCCATCGGCGACATCCGCCACTGGGGACAGGGCCTCAACAGCATTGAGCCCCTGGTCCGCCAGACCGCCCGCACCGCCCGGGTGGGAGATGACGCCAAGGACAGCTTTGATTACCTGCTGGATTCCAGCGCGCCTTACGTGGTGGTGCTGAACGAGGACGACACCATTGCCGGCATCGTCACCAAAACCAGTGTGGCCCGCTCCGTGGCGGAGAACCTGTGGGGGGCCGGATCATGAGGGCACTGCTTGACATGTACGGCGCCGCCCTGGTCAAGGATATCGGCATCCACACCCTCTATGTGCTGGTGTCCGTGGCCATTGGCTTCGCTCTGGGCCTGGTGCTGGGTATTCTTCTCTCCCGGGTCCCCAAATGGTCTGGCCTCATCCTGCCGGTGCTCTCCGTGTTCCAGACCATCCCCGGCCTGGTGTTCATCGGTGTGCTGTATATCTGGTGGGGCGGCATCTACCCCACGGTGATCGCGGCACTCAGCGTATACGCCATGTTCCCGGTGCTGAAAAACACCTACACCGGCATTTTGGGAGTGGAACAGCGGTACATTGAAGCCGCCAAAGGCTGTGGCATGTCCGCTTTCCAGGCCCTTTTGAAGGTGGAGCTGCCTCTGGCCATGCCCACCATCATCGCCGGCCTCCGCATGGCCGCCATCTATACCGTCTCCTGGGCGGTGCTGGCCGCTATGATCGGTCTGAAGGGCCTGGGCGATTTCGTGTACCAGGGCGTTGCCTCCAACAATAACGCCCTTATCCTCCTGGGCGCCATCCCGGCGGCCATCCTGGCCATTGTGTTCGGTGCGGTCATCGACCTGCTGCAGCGAAAGGTCACGCCCCGGGGCCTGCAGAAGGAGGTGGGCAAATGAGCTGGTCTTTGGTCTTTGAGCATCTTTTCATCGTGCTAGCGGCCAGCATTTTCTCCATCGCCGTGGGCCTGCCACTGGGCATCTGGGCTTACATGTCCCCTAGGGCCAGGGCGGTGATCCTGCGGACAGTGGATCTGCTGCAGACGGTCCCCTCCCTGGCGCTGCTGGGCATCATCATGGTATTTCTGGACCCCGGCAAGCTGACGGTCATCATCGGCATTACCCTGTATTCCCTGCTTCCCATCGTGCGGAACACCTGTCTTGGCTTCCAGGAGGTGGACCCCGGCGTGAAGGAGGCCGCCCGGGGCATGGGCATGAGCAAGCCCTACCGGGTGCTGATGGTGGAGTTTCCCCTGGCCTTTCCCACGGTGTTTACCGGCATCCGCATCGCCGTGGTGAACGCCATCGGCACCGCCGTGTTCGCGGCCTACGTGGGCGGCGGCGGTCTGGGCCGTGTCATCACCCAGGCCATCCGGGTGGAGAACATGAAGCTGCTGCTGGGCGCCACCGGCGTCCTCATGGTCATCGCCGTGGCGCTGGACCTGCTGATGGGCTGGTTTGAAAGCCAGATGCGCAAGGCCCGGGGCGGCTCCCGGCGGATGTGGGTGCCCGTCGCCGCCATCCTGCTGGCCTTTTGCCTGCTGCTGCCCTATGGACGGGGCAGCTCCGGCGACCTGATCCTCTACGACGGCGACTATTCCGAGACCCAGTTGATGCACCACATGGTGAAAATGCTGGTGGAGGACCAGACGGACCTGACCGTCACCATCCGGGACCAGATGTCCCAGGTGAACAACTTCAAGGCCCTCATCGGCGACGGACACACCTGCGACCTGATGATCTCCTATGACGGCACCCTGCTGACCACCTTCCTCCAAAAGGACCCCATCGACGCGCCGGCGGGCGCCTCCATTTACGACTACGCCAACTGGCTGGCCAAAGGAACCCACGGCCTTGTCATGCTGGAAAAGCTGGGCTTTGACAACACCTACGCCATCGCCGTGCCCCAGGCCGTGGCCGACCGGTACAGTCTGGAGACGGTCAGCGACCTTGTGGCCGTGGCGGACCAGCTGACCTTCGGCGCGGAGCAGGGCTTCTTCACCCGGGAGGGCAGCATGAAATACTATCCCTTCATAGAATTCTACGGTCTGCAGTTCAAGGACGCCGTTTCCGTGGACCTGGGTCTCAAATACACCGCTGTGGAAAACGGCAACTTCGATGTCACCGTGGTCTATGCCACCGACGGTCTCAACCGCAAGGCGAACCTGAAGATCCTGGAGGATGACCGGGGCTTTTTCCCGGAGTACAACGGCGCCTTCCTGGTGCGGGAGGACACCCTGGCGCGATACCCGGAGCTGGAGGACATTTTAAACCAGCTGGCAGACCGCATCCCCACGGAGCAGATGGCGGAGCTGACCTATCAGGTGGATGTGATGGGCCGCAGCGTGGACGAGGTGGCCCGGGAGTTTTTAATGGGCCTCGGCTTGCTCAAATCATGAGGGTCCCACCTTTGAATAAGGCAGGCGCCAGTGGCCCCTCCTGCCGTTTTCACCGCTTTTCCAGCCCGGCGTATACCCGGGCCGACGTCCGGGCGGCGGCCCAGCCCAGAAACGCCCCCAGCAGCGCCCCGCCCAGCACATCGCTGGGCCAGTGGACATACAGGTACAGCCGGGAGAAGGCGATCAGGACGGCCACTGCCAGCGCGGGCTTCCACAGGGGGTTGCCGCTCCCCCGCAGGGCGAACACCGCCGCGAAGGACGCCGCCGTGTGGCCGGATGGAAAGGAGGCGTCCAGCGGCGGTGAAACCAGCAGCTCCACTGCCGGATTCACGACAAAGGGCCGGACGCGCCCGATGAGGGGCTTTAAAAGCAGATTGCAGCAGACCAGGTCCAGCACCAGCGCCAGCGCCACAGTCCACCCCTGCCGGCGGCTGCTTTTCCGCAGCACCAGCACCAGCGCCAGCAAGATCCAGATCTCGCCGTGGTTGGCGCTCCAGCTGATGACGGGCAGCGCCGCGTCCAGAAAGCCGCAGCGCAGATGTGTCTGGAGCCAGTCCAGAATGAGCAGTTCCATCGTTTGCATCCCTCGCTTTTTGTTGTTATGTCAATCGCTTATCAAATCGGTATCATTACTATATCATAAACGGCCCTCCTTTACCCGGAAACCTTCTCTGCGATTTACACAAAAATTGCCATCTTTTCAGGAAATGTGGTTGACAGTGTCCGTCAGGAGTGGTAGGATGTCTTCAAAATTGAATCGCTGAGATAGAGGCGCGGGGTCCATCAGTACCGCTCCGGCAAGGGCAGGCAGCCGCCGGGATGGGAAAGGGAACACCGCCGAAGCGTGGAAGGGCGGCCTGGTTGTTCCACGCTGGGTCGGCAGAAAATATCTGCCGGACTGTCACAGAGTTTTTTGTGAAGCGCTATCAATGGCTGTTCGGAATGCCCC
>JAETPK010000080.1 GCA_021771265.1 Oscillospiraceae bacterium | reverse complement strand
CGGTCCCGGACCCGCAGCTTCAGCGCCTGGTCCTCCTCAGAGTCGGAGTTGGCCAGCACGTGGAGCCGCACCACCTTTTCTGACAGGGCCGTCTGCTCCCCCAGGGACAGCGCCCCTGTCAACAGCACTGCCGCCAAGCCCAGCAGCAGCGCCAGCTCCCAAAGATACATCCCCCTAACGGGCTTTGTTTTTGTATTCATGGTCCATCCGTTCCTTTCTTATGTAAGGTCTGTCAACAGGATGGACAATTTTTCCAGCTTTTATTCCGCGGGAGTGAATTTTTTCACGGGCTCCGCCACATAGGTCTGAGCGTAGGCGGTCTTCAGCGCCGCGGCGGCCCGCTCCGCCTCCTCCCGGCGGCGGAATATACCGAACACCGTGGTCAGAGCTTCCGCCATGCCGCTGATGTCCGGCCGGACCGTCAGCTCCGCCCCGTCCACCCGGGCAAACAGTGTAGGCGTGGGGATGCCGAAATCTGGCTTGCAGAGGACAAAGGCGCAAGGCGGCAGGGGCGGCAGGTCTGTCAGCACCTCGCCCCGCCCCTCCGCCAGAGCGGTGCCGCCCCGGATGCAGAAGGGCATGTCACTGCCCACCGCCAGGCCGATGCGCTCCAGCGCCCCGTCCTCCATATCGGGACGATACCGGTCCCGCAGCAACCGCAGCAGCGCCGCCACATCGGCACTGCCGCCGCCCATGCCGGCGTAGGCCGGCGTCCGCTTTTCCAGCATTACGGCAAGGCCGGGCATAGGAAGGCCGGCAGCCTGAAAAAAGCCCTCCGCCGCCTGCTGCTCCAGGGTCTTTTTTCCCGCCGGGATGAAATCCCCGTCCGTTCGGAGGGAAAACCCCGCCGCCGTCTCCTCCACCGTCACGGTGTCGCAGAGGGACACCGTCTGCATCACCATCCGCATCTCATGGTATCCGTCTCCCCGCCGTCCCAGAATATCCAGCGCCAGGTTCACCTTGGCCGGCGCGTTCCGCTTCATCTCCACCATACATTCCTCCATGAAAAGCATCCTTCCTCTCCCGGGCGGCGAAGCGGATGCCGTCTTTCCGAACAGGATTCTACCATATCCGATGGCAAAAGAAAAGCAGGGGTCCCGGCAAGATCCGAAACCCCTGTCATGAGATGGATCAGAACCATCCCCGTCTCATCCCAAACGTATGGATGGCATCGGCTGCAATGGTACTGACTCCCAAAAAATCGTAAAAGACCCGGCGGCAAAAATTTTTGCCGCCGGGAGAAAAATCACCGGATGCGCCGGGCCTCCACATAATACCGCTTATCCCGGGCATGCCCCATGGAAAAGGTCTTGCGGGGCAAAACACCGTCCGCCATCACGGTCTTGAACAGCTGCTCCTTCCCCATGGCCGGCAGCAAAAACGCGATGGCGCCCTCCTGATGCCCCAGCGTCTCCGCCGTCTCATGGCCGTGGATATAATCGAGCCTGCCGGAATGGTGCTTGAAGTAATCGTCCAAAAAGGCCTGGAGCGTTCCCACCGCCAGCTGAGACGAAGGAGCCGGTACCGTGACGGCGCCGCTGCCGCCGGCCCAGGCATAGCGGATGGTGTGCCCCTCCCCCGCCCCCAAATAGGCGCCGGGATAATACGCCAGCAGAGCCGACAGCACCGCCCCGGGGTCCACGCCAAACAAACAGCGGTGAATGGGCGCAAAGGTCAGGGCGTCATCGTGGCTGTTCACCACCTCCGCCAGGGCATAGCGGGCCGGGTCCGTGCGCCGCTGTTCCGGGGACAGGGTGCGCTTCCGATCTTCCCAGCAGGCCTTGGCGGCGGCCAGGGAGTGGTTGCCGTCCCCGACGGCGAACAGCATGGGCGCCGCTCCCGGAAGGCCGTACTTTTCCTCCGGCAGCGCCGGGTCCGCCAGCGCCGCCAGGGCCCCGGAGAGCCTGGGATACGCCGTCCGGGGCACCTGCCAGCCCCGCAGGTGCCCTCCGCCCTGCTGAAGGGCAAAGTCATACACCGTCTCCATACTGTCCCGCTCCGCCGCCAGCGGCTCGATGACGGTCCCCTCCGGATCGTCGATGAGCAGCATCACATGGGGCAGCTCGATGGGAGCGTCCCGCCGCACCCGCGTCCGGGGCGGAATGCGGTCCAGCACCGTCCCCTCCGTGGCCCGGACGAGGGCGCCGGAGCCGGGGGTGAAATCATATTGCTCCAGGTCCACCATCCCCACAAGTCCCCGGCGCACCTTGCCGTCGGACTGGGTGCGCTCCACGTACAAAAGCGCATCCTCCAGGGTTTGGAACATGCCGCCGGCCAGATATCGCTCCATGGCGGCGTTGATGGCGGCGATGTGGTCCGCCACATCCACGTCCCCCAGCCGGGCCTCCGGCAGAATGAGCCGCAATGCAGAGGGTGCGTCCCCCACGGTATCCTCCACTGCCTGCCAATACTCCGGCTGGGAGGTGAACTGGTCGCAGGCCACCACCGCCCACTTTGTCATATCCGTGCCCGCCCGGGGCAGCAGAATATCCGCCGGGCCGAAGCCCAGCGGCTGAAAATTCTGATCCATTGGTGCTGTTCTCCTATTTTTTCCGCAGTTCTGAAATGGTCATACAAATGATGACTGCCACACAAACCGCCAGCAACAGCAGCGCGCGGCCGCCAAACACGGCCACCGCCGGCAGCCAGTTCAGGCCTCGGAGGATATCGCTGACATACATGGCGTCACCGTCCCTTACAGCGCCGCCTGGATGGCGTCCAGCAGGTCGCCGAATTCCTCAAAGGCAGGGATATCCGGATAGTCGGCCTTGATCTTCTCCGTGCTGCGGAACAGGAAGCCCGCCTTGCTGGCCAGGATCATCCCCAGGTCATTATAGCTGTCGCCGCTGGCGATGGTGTCAAATCCGATGGCCTGGAGCCCCTTCACGGTGTTCAGCTTGGAGTCCGGCAGGCGCATGTTGAAGCCGGTGATCTCGCCGCTGTCCGCCACCTCCAGGGAATTGCAGAAAATGGTGGGCCAGCCCAGCTTTTTCATCAGTGGCTTGGCAAATTCCTCAAAGGTATCGCTGAGGACCACCACCTGGGTCAGCTGCCGCAGCTCGTCCAAAAATTCCTTCGCACCAGGCAGAGGGTCGATGGTGGCGATGGTGGCCTGGATCTCCTTCAGGCCCAGGCCGTGCTCCTTCAAAATGCCCAGGCGCCAGCGCATGAGCTTGTCGTAATCCGGCTCGTCCCGGGTGGTGCGCTTCAGCTCCGGAATGCCGCTGGCCTCCGCGAATGCGATCCAGATCTCGGGCACCAGCACGCCCTCCATATCCAGGCAGACAATATTCATAACTTCCTCCATTCCGCTGCGATACGCGGCGTAAAGCGTTCTGTGATTCCCCGCAGGGGACATTTGTCGTTCTGTTATTATACAACACCCGCGCTCCACTTGCAATCTGGATGTATCATTTTTTTGCAGGCGTGCCATACTAATACTGATTCCCGAGCGAAATGGAGGTTTTCATATGTTTTTGGACAAGCTGGCCCTGATCCTGGTCATCATCGGCGCCCTGAATTGGGGTGGCATCGGTCTGTTCGGCTTTGACACGGTGGCCTTCTTCTGCGGCGGGCAGCTGGCCATCCTCTCCAGGGTCATCTACGCCCTGGTGGGTCTGGCAGGCCTGTGGTGTGTCACGCTGCTGTTCCGCACCGATGAGGAACAGGGTCACGCTCCTCACACCGCCTGACGGCGGAGATGCAAAAAGTCAGGCGGCCGCCGTGGTCCGGCGGCCGCCTGGCGCTTTATTTCACGAACAGGCGTTTGATGAGCCCCTCCTCCGGCGTCACATTCACCGTCTGGCAGGTGCTGTAAACCACCATGCCCGGTCGGGCGCCGGCAGGCTTTTTTACATATTTCACCTGGGTGTAATCCACGGGAACGTTGCCGCTCTCCCGGGCCTGGGAATACCAGGCGGCGATCTTCGCGGCCTCCACGATGGCGTCATCATCCGCCTCACCGCCGCCGGTGCACAGGATGACGTGGGCACCATGGATCTGCTTGGTGTGGAACCAGAGGTCCCGGTGGTCCGCGTCTTTCATGGTCAGCTTGTCGTTCTGGCGGTTGTTGCGGCCCACCAGCACCCGCAGTCCGCTGGTGGTGCGGAACTCCCGGGGCTTCGTGACGCGCTTGATCTCCTTTTTCCCCTTGCCCTGGCGGCGCAGGAAGCCGGCGTCCCGCATCTCATTGCGGATGTCCAAAAAATCCTGCTCCGTCTCCGCCTCGGCGATCTCCTCCAAAATGCTCTCCAGGTATTCCAGGTCCCGGCGGGCAATGTCCATCTGCTCCCGCAGATATTTTTCCGCCGTTTTGGCCTTGGTGTAGCGCTTGTAATATTTGGCGGCGTTCTGCTGGGGCGTCAGCAGCGGATCCAGCTGGATGGTGGTCTGGGCGCAGTTTTCATCATAGTAATTCTCGCACACCAGCTTTGTCTGCCCCCGCTCCATGCGGTAGAGGTTGGCGGTGATCAGGTCGCCGCTGATGCGCAGCCGGTCCCGGTCCTGAGTGGCGGCGTAATCCTTTTCCTGCAACGCCAGCTTCCGCCGCAGGCGGTCCCGGGCGGTGGAGGCGCTGCGGATCAGGTCCGCGCCCCGCTGGCGGGTCCGCTCCATCCGCTCCCGGGCCTCATAAAAGTCATCCAGCAGCTCACAAAAGCTCCCGTACCGCTCCGTTTCCGCGGCAGCGCCGTACTGGGTGATGGGCAGATAGGAAAAATCCATCGGTTTCCCCTCCTGGCGGAGGCAGATGGGTGTAAAGCGGTTTCCCTTGATGGTACTGATGAAGCCTTGCAGCTCCGCCCAAAGGCGGTCCTCCTGCTCTTTCCGAAGCTCAAAGATATGCCGGTCCGTCTCCCCCGCCGTCCGGAAAGCCAGCTCCCGGGCAATAATGGGCGACACGCCGAAATAGCTGTCCAGCAAAAAGGCGTCCAGCTGCCGCTCCGGGTTGGCCGCGGCCAGCTTCTCCCGGAAGCCCATCTCCGTTTCCTCCGTCACCGGCAGGCGGCCGGTGGAGGCAGGCGGCTCATAGTAAAGCCCCGGCAGCACCTGGCGGGCTGCGGACATATCCGCGTCCACCCGCCGCAGGCAATCGATGATGCGTCCCTCTCCGTCCAGCAGGATCAGGTTGGACCGGCGGCCCATGGCCTCCAGCACCAGCGTCCGCTTTCCCGGCTGGCCGAAGTCATCCGTCACATCCAGCTCCAGCCGCACCAGCCGCTCCAAGGGCGGCTGCACCAGATCCGCCACCCGGGCGCCCACCAGATGCTTGCGCAGGAGCATGCAGAACATCGGCGGCTCCGCCGGATTGTCCCGGGTGAGCTTCGTCAGCTGGATACGGGGCGCGTTGGCGCCGGCATTCAGCAGCAGCCGCTGATTGCCCCGCAGCAGCAAAACCACCTGGTCCCGGGCAGGCTGCTGGACCTTGTCGATCCGCAGGCCCAGCAGCTGGGGCCGCAGCTCCTCCAGGACCGCTTGTAAACACACTGCGTCCAGTGGCATGGCTCATTCCTCCATCATGATGCAAAATAGTTCGTTGACGCGCTCTTTCCGCCCCTTCAGCCACAGCCAGCCCAGCAGTGCCTCCAGGGCCGTGGCCTCACCGTACTGGGCGCGGCTGGCGTGGGGCGGCACTGAGTGGACCTGGGCGTTGCGGCCCCGGCAGAACACGGCCGCTTCCTCCTCCGTCAAAAGCGGCAGGATGCGCTCCGCCTTCTCTGCCTGGCTTTCCGCCCGGACCAGGGCGATGGTAGCCTGATGCAGGCCCTTTCCCGTGGCCTTTCCGTGGGCGCACAGCCAGGTGCGCACCAAGATCTCAAAGACCGCGTCTCCCATATGGGCCAGGCCGATGGAGCTGATGGCCCGCAGCTGATCGTCGGTCATGGTGATATCAAAGTAGTTTTCCATAGGGTCCCTCCCTGTGTGCTGCATGATTCGATGGAGATTATATCACGGTTTGAAGGGTTTGTCATCTTTTCCGTCTGTTGTAACCTTTTTCCCGCCTCCGCCGTCTATATGAATAAAAGGAGGTGCTGCGCACTGCGGAAGCTACAACCATATTTTCTTTATTTCCTCCTGTACGCCGTTCTGGGCTGGCTGTACGAGGTGTTCCTGGAGGTCGTGGTCTACCGCTGGGGCTATTCGGACCGGGGCGTGCTGTTTGGCCCCTACTGCCCGGTATACGGCGTGGGCGCCCTGGCGTTCCTCTGGTGCTTTGGCTGGTTGATGGAAAAACAGGAGCCCCGCTGGCTGCGGTGGGCAAGACCCTTTCTTATTTTTCTGGGCTGCATGGTGGTGGCCACCGTCATCGAGCTTGCCGCCAGCTATGCGCTGGAGGTCCTGACCGGCGCCTGGCCATGGCAGACTTATGTCAACTATTCTGTCCATTTCCAAGGCCGCATCGCCCTGTCTCCCTCCATTCGCTTTGGTCTGGGCGGAGTGCTGTTTTTGTACATCGTGCAGCCGCTGTGGGAGCGGTTGGTGGGCCGCCTCTCCGCACCAGTCCGGTCCGTGGTATTTTGGACCGCCCTGACAGGATTCCTGGTGGATTGCGTCGTCACAGCAGCGATAAAGCTTTAAAAACATGCCGCCGGCTCCACCGGCGGCATGTTTTTGCTTTTTACCGTTTTTCGCTCCCCTCTTATATTCCTTCAGGGGGAAATTTTAATGCGGATATAATCTTAAGGAGAACAAGCCATCCGGTCAATTGGCATTTTTATTGTAAAACGCAAACAGCAATTCCGCCAATTCCTCCGGTGCTTCGATATTTACTTCATGACCAACTCCATTCAGAACATGAAATTCGGCATTTTTCAACATACCGGCAAGCTTTGCAGAGGCGCGTTTATTCGCGTGGTCCCTCCCACCGCAAACCACCATGCAGGGGCAGGATATTTTATGAATCGACGTGCTGAGATCCAGCTTCGCCATGGTCTGGCATAGACTGAGAACGTCCTCCTTTTGAAAGCCCATCTGCTGAAACACGGAGCTTGGCATCAAGCGAAACACAGCATTTTGAACCCTCAACAGTTTCTCAGGCATTTGGTATTGGGCAGAAATCAAAACCAACGCACTTACCCGCCCAGGATGCTCCGCTGCATAGTGAAGCGCCAATACCCCGCCTAAGGACAAGCCGCACAGACGCAAAGGTCCTTCCACCGCGTCACATATCGCCGAAAACGCGGCGTAAAGATTGTCATATGTTGCCTTTTTTCCGCAAACAAGCTTCGCCAAATCAGGGCACATGTGCTCCTCGCCGGTATTTAAATACGAAACCGCTTTCTGCCAACTGTCCGGTCTTTGTCCCAGGCCGTGTATATATATCTGCAAGGAATGCTCACCCTCCAAATTCCCATGGCCTTACCTGTGAAGATCCAGCGTCCGACCGGAGTTCATCGTTTGAAGTTGCCGAACAGGCCCCGGACGATCTGCTTGCCCAGCTCCCGGCCAACGGTGTTGGCGGCAGAGCTGATGGCTTTTTCCAGCGGGTCCTGGCGCCGGCGGCTGGACGTGGTGGTACGGGAGCGGCTGGAAGTTGTTGTGGGGCGGCGGGGCGCGCTTTGACGGGCGGCCCGCTACCGGGTAGCCTGCTCCTTTTCCCAGGCAGCCTGACGGGCCTCCTCTTCCGCCTGGGCAGTTTCCCGCTGGCGGGCCTCCTCCAACACTTCGTAAGCGGAGCGGCGGTCCTCGGCCTGGGCGTACTTGTCCCGCAGGGGGCTCCCGCCGATGACAGCCTGGATCTCATCGTCTCCCGCGGCGCTCATGGAGCTGCGGGGCGGCAGGATGCCCGCCCGCTCCACAACGGTGGGAACGCCCTTCTCATCCAGCACGGACACCAGCGCTTCCCCCACGCCCAGGGCCTGGAGCGCCTCCTCCGTGTCAAAGGCGGGATTTGCCCGGAAGCTCTTGGCGGCGGAACGCAGGGCCTTCTGGTCGTTGGGGGTATAGGCCCGCAGGGCGTGCTGCACCCGGTTGCCGATCTGTCCCAGAACGCTGTCCGGCAAATCGGAGGGATTCTGCGTGATGAACCACACACTGACGCCCTTGGAGCGGATCAGGCGGACCACCTGCTCCACCTTTTCAACCAGGGCCTTCGGCGCGTCCTTAAACAGGAGGTGCGCCTCGTCGAAGAAGAACGCCAGCTTGGGCTTGTCCAGGTCGCCGGCCTCCGGCAGCAGCTCATACAGCTCCGACAGCATCCACAGCAGGAACGTGGCGTACAGCAGCGGGTGCTGGAACAGCTCCTGGCATTCCAAAATATTCATGATGCCCCGGCCGTCCTCGGCCCAGTCCATCCAGTCGGCGATGTCCAAGGCAGGCTCCCCAAAAAAGATATCGCCGCCCTCGTCCTCCAAGGACAGCAGCGCCCGCTGAATGGCACCCACGGACTGGCTGGAAATATTGCCGTAGGTCAGCTTGTACTCTTTGGCGTTGTCCCCCACATACTGCACCATGCTCCGCAGGTCCTTCAAGTCGATAAGAAGCAGTCCCTTGTCGTCCGCGATGCGGAACACGATCCGCAAAACGCCGCTCTGGGTCTCGTTCAGACCCAGCAGACGGCTCAGAAGCTCCGGCCCCATCTCCGAAATGGTGGTGCGGACGGGGTGCCCCTGGCGGCCATATACGTCGAAAAAGCGGACGGGATAAGCCGTATAAGCAAAGCCCGTCAGACCCATGGTGTCGATGCTGCGGCGAATGTGCTTGTTTTCCTTGCCTGGTTGACACATACCGCTGAGGTCTCCCTTGATATCCGCCAAAAACACAGGCACGCCCATGTCGCTGAAGGACTCCGCCACGACCTTCAGCGTGACGGTCTTGCCGGTGCCGGTGGCGCCGGCGATCAAACCATGGCGGTTGGCCATGGAGGGTTCCAGGCAGATGGGCGCCTCCCCCGTCGCCAGCCAAATTTTATGCTGCTCTTGTAAGTACATGATCGTTCTCCTTCCTGTCCGCTGCAATATCAGGTATATTGTATCATACCGGAAAAAGAAGCGTCTACGCTTTTTACGAAAGGGACCAAAAAAATTCGGCAATTATTTTCAAATTTTGCAAATTTTCTTGCAGTCCGTCTTTGCATATTATACAATATGAAAAACGCATGGGCGTAATTTTACACAGGAGGGTTTCAATATGGGTAAATTTGTGATTCGGGAGACCAAAACAGGCATCAAGTTCGATCTGAAGGCCGGCAATGGCGAGGTCATCGCCACTTCCGAGGTCTATACCTCTGAAAAAGCCTGCCGCGGCGGTATCGCCAGTGTACAGAAAAACGCCCCTGCGGCCGCGGTCGAAAATCAAACGGCAGAGGGCTACACCGCAGAAAAGCATCCCAAGTTTGAGATCTATACCGACAAGGCCGGTGAGTTCCGCTTCCGCCTGAAAGCCACCAACGGCCAGATCATCGCCGTCAGTGAGGGCTATCAGGCCTTGGCCAGCTGCATGAACGGCATTGAATCCGTCAAGAAAAACGCTGTGGACGCCCCTGTGGTGAAAGCGGAATAAAGGAGACGCAAATGGACATCAAGGAACAGATCGAAGGCATCGTGGAAAAACTCCAAAAGGACAAGGCCCTGCAGGCTCAATTCAAAAAGGACCCTGTCAAAGCTGTGGAAAAACTGCTGGGTGTGGACCTGCCCGATGACATGGTTGAAAAGATCGTGGCCGGCGTCAAGGCAAAACTCTCCCTGGACGATGTATCCGGCATCGTGGGCAATTTGAAAAAATTCCTATAAGAGACAAAGAGGACCATCCTTTCGGATGGTCCTCTTTTCAAGCTTTGTAAAGTGCGCTTACTTCGCGGCCTTGGCGGCGCGGACAGCCTCGATCAGCAGTGGGGTGACCTTGAACAGGTCGCCGCAGATGCCATAGTCGGCGATCTCGAAGATGGGCGCGGTCTCGTTCTTGTTCACCGCGATGATGCACTCAGAATCCTGCATGCCGGCCTTGTG
>JAETPK010000079.1 GCA_021771265.1 Oscillospiraceae bacterium | reverse complement strand
ATCCTTCTTGGTAGAACCTGTCTCAATCACATTACCGCAGGCGCAAGTAATCGTAGTCTGCTGATAATTGGGATGGATTCCTTCCTTCATTGCTCTCGTTCACCTCTTTCTGATCCGAACTATACTCCTTGAAGCTTTCACCTCGCAAAGTCGTTAATTAGTATAACACGGCATTTTTTTAAATGCAAGCATTTTTCTGATTTCTTTTTGCGTTTTTTCCCTATTTTTCCATGGCACGCTTCAGGTCCGCAAAATATCGGGCCTGCTGCCTGCGGAGATACCCCTTCATCACAAGTTTCATCCACTTCTTTTTCAGGGTCAGACGCTCGGTGAAGGTGATCTTCGTCCCCTCCGGCACCGCCTGAAATTCTCCGATCCAGGCGCCCTTCATGCTGGCGTTCTCCAAATCGAAAGTCCATTTTTCAGGCTCCCGGCGGCAGGTGACGGTGAAATGAGTGGCAAAGCCGCCTTTTCCATATTCCACAAAGGTATCCGGACCGGTCTGCTCCAACCTCTGCAGATCACCGCGCCACTGCCAGTTGTCCAGGTCCGTCACAACGGCCCAAACCATTTCCCGGGGCTGAGATACCACGGTCTCCATGGTACTGACGATCATCTCTGTCATCTTCCCGCTCCTTTCATATCTCCACTGTCTTGCCGGCGTTCAGAAAATACAGTACCCGCCGGACCACCGGCCGCTCCAGCACCTTGGCCAGGGCGCGGCTGTACGCCTCCAGCTGAGAGCGGTACGTCTCCGCCCGGCGGAGCACGTCCTCCCGGCGGAAAACGCGGTCGGTCTTAAAGTCCACCACCGTCAGGCCCTCCGCCGCTTCAAAGCAGCAGTCCACCACGCCCTGAAGCAGAATCTGGTCGCCGGACACGGCGTCGGGGTGCAGTTCCCGGGCGTCCATCAGCAGCGTGAAGGGGTATTCCCGCAGCACGTGGCTTCCCCGGCGGATCTCCTCCGCCAGAGGGCTGGCCAAAAAGCGCTCCAGCGCTTCCACATCTATGGCCTCCGCCTGCTGGTCCGTCAGCAGGTCCCGCTGCCGCAGCCGCCGGACCTGGTCCGATACATCGCTGTTGAAAAGGTCCAGGTATTGGAGGACCAGGTGGGTGGCCGTGCCCCGCTCCGCCGGTGCCAGGCCCGCCTGTTCCTGTCGGAACCGGGGCTGGGACAGAGGGCGGATGTACGGCGTGTGGACGGCGTTCTCCGCGATCTCCTGGTCCAGGACCCGGCCCTTCAGCTGCGTGGCCGTCACCTTGGAGGGAAGCCGGCTCTCCAACTCATAGGGATAGCGGAACTCCAGCAGTGCCGGATCGAAGGCCGCCTCTTCCCCCGCCCGTTCTCCCGCAGACGACGCGGCGGCCGCGGGGCGGTCCCGGAACGTCTCGCCGCTGTGGACGAAGACCTGCCAGGGCGCCGTGTCCCCGGTGTACAAGCCCTCCACCTGCACATCCGCCAGCGCCCGCAGGGGCGCCGCCTCCGGCCGGCACATCAGCGGCAGCAGCAGCCATTCGCCAAAGGTCCGGCAGGAGGCCACCGTCTCCGGCAGTGCCGGGCAGGAGGCCACCGCCGCCAGTTTTTTCAGGCGGCTTTCGGCGAAGTACATGGAATCCACCAGGATCAGCTTTTCCTTGGGCCGGGTCATGGCCACATACAAAATGCGCTGCTCCTCCGCCAGATTTTCCCGGCGGAGCATGCCTTGGATGGCCTCCCGGGCCAGGGTGGGATATTTGATCTTCCGATTCAGGTCCACCCGCCGGGGCCCCAGCCCCATGGAGGGATGCACCAGCACCGCCGTGTCAAAATCCTGGCGGGAGAAGCTGTGATCCAGATCCGCCAGAATGACGATGGGAAATTCCAGGCCCTTGGACTTATGGATGCTCATGAGCCGCACGCCGCTGACCGCGGCGGCCCCCTTCGTCGCGGGCGCCTGGTCCTGCTCCAAAAGCCGCTGGAGCTGCGTCACAAAGGCGAACAGCCCCCGGTAGCCATTGCTTTCGAACTTCTCCGCGTGGCGGCTGAGGGCGATCAGGTTCTCCTTCCGGTCTTCCCCGCCGTCCATGGCGCCGAAGACACCCAGGATGTTCAGCCTGTTATACAGGTGCCAGATAAAGCGGTGGACGCCCATATCCCGGGCGGCAAGGCGCAGTGCCTCCAGCGTCTCCAAAAAGGCGCGGCAGTCCTCCTCCCCGTCCGCCAGCACGGCGTCGTAGAAATCTCCCGCCGGGGTTTTGGCCCGCAGCTGCGCCAGACGGTCCGGCGTAAAGCCGAACACCGGCGAGCGCAGCACAGCGATAAGGGGCACATCCTGCCGGGGATTGTCGATGATCCGCAAAAGCCCCAGCGTAACGGAGATCTCCATGGTGTGAAAAAAGTCTCCGCTCTCCTCAAAGGAGCACGGGATGCCCTGTTCCGCCAGCGCCTGGGCAAAGGCGGCGGTGCGGCTGCCGGGAGAGCGCATGAGGATGACGATATCCTCCGGCCGGCAGGGCCGCAGGGCACCGTCCTCCCCGCTGACGGGATAGCCCTCATCCAGCAGCCGGCGGATGCGCGCCGCCACAAAGCGGCTCTCCGCCTGGAGCTTTTTCACCGGCTTTGGATTCTGGGCGGACCGCTGGGCGGCGCAGATCAGGTGGAATTCCGTATCGCAGTCCCGGCGGGGCGGATAGTAATCCGCGCCGAAGTGGAGGGCTTCCTTGTCCCCGTAGTCCATATCTCCCATATCCGTGGACAGGATATTTTCAAAAACAAAATTGGCGGCATCCAGAATTTCCTTCCGGGAGCGGAAGTTTTTGGACAGCAGGATCTTCCGCTCCTGCCCCGGCTCCGCCTCCTCGTAAGGGCTGAAGCGGTTGTACTTATCCAGAAAAATCGTGGGGTCCGCCAGGCGGAAGCGGTAAATGCTCTGCTTCACGTCGCCCACGGTGAAAATGTTTTGCCCCTCCCGGGACACCGCCCGGAATATGGCGTTTTGCACCTCGTTGGTGTCCTGATATTCGTCCACCATGATCTCTTGATACCGGGCGGCCACCTGCCGCCCCAGCTCCGTGGGGGTCCCCTCCTCCGACACCAGCAGCCGCAGTGCCAGGTGCTCCTGGTCGGAAAAATCCGCCGCGTTCAGCCGCAGCTTTTCCGCCTGGTACGCCTGCCCAAAGGCGGCGGTCAAGCCCAGTAGGGCCGACATGGCGGGCGCCACGGCCCGCAGGTCCTCCATGGCCTCCGCTCCGCTGACATCCAGCAGCCGGTCCAGCTTCTTCAGGTCGCTTTTGCAGCCGTCCCACACCTGCTTCATAGCCGCCACATCCGGGTCATTCTTCCGGCCCCGAGGCGTGTTCAGCCGGGGAAAAGTAACGGCAACGGCAGCCCGGCGGGCATCCTCCCACCGTTTTGCGGCCGCAAGGTCGTCCAGCGGTCCGGCGGCCGCATGAAATTTCGCGCCGTAGCCGCTCTCCAGCGCCGGGTCGCCGGTGGCCCGGTCCGCCGTTCTGCGCAGCAGCGCCGCCCAATGGGCGGCCTGACGGCGGATGCTCTCCAGCAGCGCCCCAGCGTAAGGCGTGTCATCAAAGTCCTCTCCCAGGCTGTTCCATGCCGCCTGATTGTTCAGCAGCCACCGCTCCGGATAGGCGTGGCTCTGGAGCTTTTCATGGACCTCCAGCACCAGCTCCGCCAGCGTCCGGTCATCCCGGCCGGCTCCCAGGGTGTCCGCCAGTAAGGCGCCGCCCTCGTCCAAATGCTCATAAAACGCCTCCAGCGTCCGGTCCAGCACCCGCTGACGCACCAATTGGGCCTCCCCCTCATCCAGCACCCGAAAATCCGGTGTCAGGGACTGCCGGTCCCCGGGCCGGGGCAACAGATGGGTGTTTTCCCGCAGCAGCGCCGTGCAGAAGGCGTCCACGGTCTTGATATCCGCTTGGTATACCCGCAGCAGCTGCCGCTTCAAATGGGCGTCACCGGGGGCTTTGGCCAGGCGCTTGCTGAGCTCCGAGGCGATCTTGGACCGCAGCTCCGCGGCGGCGGCCTTCGTATAGGTGATGATAAGGAAGTCATCCACATTGCAGCGTTCCTCCGTCACATAGCGGAACAGCCGCTCCACCAGGACCTTCGTCTTGCCGGAGCCCGCGGCGGCGGACACCAGCAGGGCGCCGCCCCGGTTCTCCACCACTGCCTGCTGTTGGGGGGTCAGGGTCAATTTTGCCATGTCAGTCGCCTCCTTCCCGGTCCATCTGGCTCCAAAATTCCTCCTGAGTCACCGGCTGAATGTAATGATAATGGTCGCTGTCCCGGCCGTCCTGGAAGTGACAGGCGCCGGCCCAGTCGCAGAACTGGCAGTAGCTGTCCTCCTCGCTCCTGCAGCAGGGGTCCGCGTCGATATTGCCGTCCCGGACCTCCCGGGCGATCTGGTGGAGCAGCTTTTCCACATACCGGCTCAGCTTTCCCAGTTGGGCGGCGGAGGCGATGCTGCCGGCCACGTTGCCGTCCCGGCTCACCCGCAGCGGCAGATACCGGGGCTCTGAAAGGGACTCGTGCTCCATGGCCTGAAGCACCGCCGGGTCCGACAGCAGCAGCCCCGAGCGGCGCAGCTGTTTCGCCACTTCACCAGCCAGCTTTTCCGGGGAAATGTTCCGCTCCGCCGACAGGATCTCGTCCCGGGCCGGAAAGTACAGCACACCAGCAGGCTCGATGTCCCGGCCGAAATACCGCTTGCCCTCCTTTTGCAGCGTAAAGAGGTACAGCAGCATCTGGATGTCCAGACCCATGCGGACGGAGGCCAGGTCAAAGGCCTTGCGGCCAGACTTGTAGTCCACCACCCGCAGGTAGAGCTTGTCATCCTTCACCCAGCCGTCCACCCGGTCCACCTTGCCGCCCAGGCGCAGCTCCCCGTCCGGCTCCGAAATGACCACGGCGGGCAGGGTGCCGCCGTCACCGAAGGACAGCTCGAATTCCAGCGGCACGAAGTCGGAATGGCGCAGCTCCTCCGCGACCTGGTCCACCACGGCATAAGCGGTGCTGCGCAGGCGGGAGAACAGGTATTTGAACCGGGTACCGCGGTTTTGGAAATTGTGGAGCTCCTGCTCCACATAGAGGTCGATGTACTTGCGCACCAGGGCGTGGAGCGTATTCTCCTCCACGTTCGCAAAGCCTCCCAGCGCCAGCGCGTCCCGGGTCACATGCTCCAACAGGAAATGGAGGAATGTGCCGATCTGCGGCGCGTCAAAGGCCGCCGGCTCCCGGGTTTTGGCCCGGAGGCCGTATTCCATAAAGTAGGCGAAGTGGCAGGAGCGCATCCGTTCCAGCCGGGAGGCAGACATGGACACCCGGCTGCCGTACAGCGCCTGCACCGCCGCCGGGGACAATGCCCCCCGCTTCAGCTCCGATGCCCGCTCCATGGCGGAAAGCTGCGTGGCATAGCCGCCCAAATTTTCCAAATAATTCCAAAGTGCTCCATGCTGCTCCTGGCCTGTCGCTTCCAGTGCCGGAAGTATTGCTGTTAAGCGGTATTCCTTGTCAGTTCTTTCCTTTTCTACCCGCAGGGCCGGAAACAGGGTCAGCAGCCGCTCCACCACAAAGGCGGGCCGCAATTCACTGCCGGATACGTCCGCCAGAGGGTAGCTGATCCATAGTCCCCTGTCCGGCTGGGCCAGAGCGGCATAGATATTTTGCAGTTCGATGCTCATCTGCTCCATTCCGGAGGGGGAAAGCCGGATGCCCCGCTGCGCCAGCTCCTCCCGGTCATCCTCGTTGAGGATGCCGCTGCTCTGGCCCACAGCAGGCAGCACATGGTCATTGACTCCCAGGAAAAACAGGTATCCCACGGCGTGGCGCTCGTTGCGGGTGATCTCCGCCACGGATACCTGGTCCAGGGACACCGGGATGGTGCCGATGCTGTACTGGGTCAGGATCTGCCGCAGCAGACGGGTGAACTCGTCCAGTCCGATGGGCTCATCCTCCAGGATCTCCACGAACTGGTCCAGCACGCCGCACAGCAGCTCCCACAGCTGGGCGGTCTCCTCCGCTTCCTGCAAACGGCCGCTCTCCGCCTGTCCCCGCATCTGCTCCTCCAGCGTCTGCTGGAGGGACAGCTCCTCCAAAAAGCTGTAAAGTGCATTTACTTTCTCCCTGGCGGTCTCCCCCGCCTTCAGGCCTTCCGCCAAACGCAGCAGCGGCTGCCGCACCCGGCGGCGCAGGCTATTGACCTGATCCAGCCGCTGCCGGTGCTCCTCCTTCCAGGGAGCGCCGTAGCCCTCCGGATTGTCTGTCCAGTCCGTGTCCCGCAGCCACATCTGACCATGGACCTGCCAGCGGATGACATAGTTTTCCAGCACATCACACTCCGCCGGAGACAGGCCCGCGAGGCCCGTTTTCAGCCAGCGGAACATATCGTCATACTCATAGCCGTTCCCGATGGCCGCCAGCACACCGGTCAGCAGGGCCAGGGCCGGCTTTTCCAGAATGTCGCTGCGGCGGCTGAGATAGACCGGGATGCCGTACCGCTCAAACACGGTCTCGATGGTGCCCTCGTACTCCGTCATATTCCGGGCGGCGACCGTGATATCCCGGTAGCGGCACTTTCCCGCCGCCGTCAGGCGCCGGATCTCCGCCGCCGCCTGCTCTACCTCGGAAAACATATTGTCCGCCGCCAGCACCCGGATGGGCAGGTCCTGGCCGGCATAAGGGCAGTTCTCGCCAAAGAAGTACCGCTCTACATGAGCCAGGGCGCCTGTTCCCGTCCGACGCAGAGTCTCCACCTCCATGGGACAGCGCTCCTCTCCGCACAGGCGGCGCAGCTGCCCCAGGGTCTTGAGAGACGTTTCAAAAATTTCCTCCCGGCTGTCCGGCTCCCCCAGCAGCGTAATGGTGACGGAACGGGCCTGCCGCAGCAAAATGGACAACACCCGCCGCTCCTGGCCGTTGAAATAGGTAAAGCCGTCCAGGAACACATCCTTCCCCAGCACGTATTCCGATTCCTCCAGGTGATCCGCCAGCTTGCTCATGCGGTCCCGCTGGTCAAAGCCGGGCCGGGCCAGGCGGCTTTCATAGGCGCCGTACAGCAGGCTCAGGTCCAGGAGCTTGTCGTGGGTGGCTCCCTGGATGTCCTGGGCCTGGTCATAAAGGACGCGGGGCGTCACCTCATAGCTGCGCAGCTCGTCAAACAGGTCCAGAAGCTGCTGCAAAAAAGCGGCTTTTTGGGAGGGGCGGCGGTACACCGTCAGCTGGGTGGCGACTTCGCCCAGGGCCTTCTGCATGGTCAGCAGCCGTCCGCCGGCATCCAATGTCACCTGGGCAGTGCCGCCGGTAATGGACAGAACCCGGTCGCTGAGACGGCGGAAGCTCAAGACCTCCGCGTGGCGGCTGGCAGTGGGACCGCAGGCACGGCACAGGTCCATCTCCGCCTGGTGGGAGGCGTGCTCCGGCACCAGCAGGATCTGGCGGCTGGCGTCTCCCAGCTCCGCCATGCGGCGGAGGACGGTCTCGGATTTTCCGGTCCTGGCCCGGCCCATCAAAACGGTCAGCATGATATGGCTCCTTTCATAAACGATCATTTTTTGCCATGATACCACAATTCCCGTCCCCTGAACAGCCCCGGTTGCCTTTTTCCCCCGGCTGTGCTATCCTGAAAAAAACGTCGAAACAGGAGGTGCCGCCTATGCCGCACATTCCCCAGAGCACCACGGACCAATTGGAGCTGGAGCTGTTTGAGCCAGCTCTCCAGGCCGCTCTGCTGCCCTCCCCCGCGTATGATGTCGCCCGCTGGCTGTATGTGCCCAACCGCTATTCCGAATACCGTTACATTTTGGGCACCCGGGGAAGCCATCCTCTCATCTGTGTGGGCATCAATCCCTCCACCGCCGCGCCGGACGCCCTGGACCCCACCCTTCAGTCCGCCCAGCGCATCGCCCTGGCCAACGGGTACGACAGCTTTTTGATGTTCAACGTCTACGCCCAGCGGGCCACCCGGCCGGACGATATGGAACCGGCCCTGAATCCCGCCCTTCACGCGGAGAACCGCAAGGCCTTCCGCTACCTCCTCTCCCTGTCGGACCAGCCGGCGGTGTGGGCTGCCTGGGGCAACATCATTATGAAGCGGGATTACCTGATGGACTGTATGCGGGACTTTGCGGCGGACGGCCAAGCCGCCGGCGCCAGGTGGTACACCGCCGGCCCCCTGCTGAAATCCGGCCACCCCCATCATCCCCTGTACCTGAAGGGAGACACGAAGCTGCTGCCCTTTGACATTGCCGCCTACGTGGGAGCATGACTAAAAGCGCCGTGCAGAATGTAGGAGCTTTCACAGTTTTTTGATATGTTTTTCCCAGTAAAAAAGCGAGATAAATCGGGATTTGCAAAAATATTTAAATAAGGAATCATTGGCAATCATGAAAAAAGACACAGTTAAGCTTATTTGCGCACTATTGAGTGTCCTCCTTATTCCAGCTCTGCTTATTACAGTCGTGGTGAGCTTAAAAGATAAAGCTGTCATCAAACCCCATATTTTTTATAATGGTTCTGCCTATTGCAGGGATGCGGCCCTTGGAGAATACAGTTTAAATGACTTAAATGACACTCTTATCCAAGATGGGACCATCGACACGCTGCTGGATGATACGGAAGTATGCTATGATGATTATCAAACAAACCGAGAAGCCTATTTAAACGCACGCATTTATCGGTTTTGTTATGAAAACGTACCCCTAAAAAGGGCGCAAAACGGCTCCCGCCTTTCGGCAGGCAGCTTGCGCTATGCAATAGCGCATTCAGGCGGAACTGGGGATGGCATCAGGTTCCCATCCAAGTGCTTTCAGTCGATTGAGATAGCTGTTTATCTTTCTGTCGCGGTTAAAAGAATCGTAGTAGTCAGAACCGAGGTCATGGAAAGCAGTCTTGTTTTTAAGAATGTAGTATATGGCGATCAGCATGGAATGGGCGACTGCAAGCGTGGCTCGATTTTTGCCACGTCTAGCAGAAATTCGCTGGTACTGTGCAAAGAAATACGAACTCTTTACGGTTTTTGCAGACTTTGCACATTGCGTCAGAATCGTTTTGAGTGCCTTATTTCCTTTCGTCGTTTTACCATGTTTTCTTCTTCCTGCGCTCTGGTAGTTACCGGGACAGACACCAGCCCATGAGCAGAGATGTGCTGCACTGGGGAATCTGCCCATATCCAATCCAATTTCCGCCAGAATAACTTCTGCACTTCGTCTGGCAATGCCAGGAATTTCGTCTATTGCCTCAATCGCTGCTTCATATTCGGCCATATACTCCTGCACCAACTTATCCAGTTCACCAATCCGACGGTTCAGGTCATCAATATGATCGATAATCTGCGCCAACAGTTTTCTCTGCAGCGGTGTGGTAATTCCTTCGATTGAAGCAACGATCTGATCCAGCTTCGGACGCATCCGTCCATGAACCAGTTTGGAGACTTCATCACTGTCTGGAATATCATCATCAATAATCCGCTGGAGAAGTTTACGGGCACTTTTGCCGGTGATGTCCTTCACTACAGAATCAAGCTTGATATTGGCACCTTCCAGAATTTTTTGCAGACGGTTTACTTCCCGGCAGCGTTCTTCCGTCAGGCTTTTGCGGTAACGGGTGATCTCACGCAATTCACGTTGCTCCCGGTTAGGAATATAGCTGGCTTTCAACAGGCCATGCCGAAGCAGGTCTGCGATCCATTCCGCATCTTTCACGTCCGTCTTGCGTCCTGGCAATGCTTTCATGTGTGCGGCGTTGACAATCATTGCATCTAAATCCATTAACTCAAACAAATTGTACAGAGGTTTCCAAAATACACCTGTGCTTTCCATGGCAATCATCTCACAGCCTGATTCTGTGAGCCAATTTGCCAAAGTTTTGATTTCGCTGGTGGTTGTGCCGAATTCTCGCAGCTCCTGTTTGCCGCCATTCACCAGACAGGCTACGATGACTTTCTTATGCACATCAATCCCACAACAACACCGATAGACAACTTCCATAACCAAACGCTCCTTATAAAAGTTGTCACGGCGTGCTCTCCTAAAAGCAATTATTTTGCTATACGTCCTTGATGCCATTCGGCTGGGACAATTTGTGGTTCAACAGGAGAGCAAAACCAGTTTTATGCGCGCGCTCGTAGCGGCAAAAAAAGCCGATCTTGTGCCGTGCATATCTATTTTACCATATGCAGAAGGTTATTGCACTCCGTTTTCATTCATCGTGGTGCAAGAATGTAATGCTGCATGAAGTTTTATGCCCT